>NZ_JBNPOK010000006.1:0-95469 GCF_050315135.1 Collinsella sp. SGI.033 | reverse complement strand
CGGGGGCGGGAATCTGGTTGCACACAACTCCTACACATTTATACCCGCAGCTGACGCTTGCCAGTCGTTACCTACCACTCGCCGAGCATATCTTTATATTGAGCAGCCCCATGGCTAGAGCCGATATGCGCCCCGAGCCAAAGCGCAGCCGGCATCAAGCAACTCGTCGCGCTCCTCCACCGAAAAGCCCTCGGCGTACACTCGCACCACCGGCTCAGTGCCACTCGGGCGAACCAACAGCCAGGTATCATCCTCAAATGCCAAACGCAAGCCGTCCATGTGACTTACGCTCTGCGGCGCCTTGCCGCAAATCGACTTGGGATTCACACCGGGAAGCAGCGTGCGCAGCGACTCGGCATCTTCTGCCTCAAGTCGTAAATCTCGACGGCCATAACTTGTTTTTCCAAAACTCGCCTCGAGCTGATCGACCAGCACGCCCAGCGAAGCCCCCGTCTTTGCCATGAGCTCACACAGGAGTAGGCAAGCGAGGATGCCGTCACGCTCGGGCATATGCGCGGCAATGCCGATGCCACCGGCCTCCTCACCGCCCATAAGCACCCCGTCTTTTTTCATCTCGGCGGCTATATATTTGAAGCCAACCGGTTTTACGGTCACGCGGCAACCGAGCGCCTCGGCAACACGACGCACAAGCGTCGAGCACGATAGATTGACGACGACTCGCCCCTTCAAATTGCGAAACTGAACCAATTCGCCCATTACGAGCGCCATGATCTGATGCGGATGTATATATCTACCGCGCTCGTCGACCGCGCCAATACGGTCAGCATCGCCATCGGTCACCAGGCCGGCACACGCGCCGTCTTCGATAACTGCACGCTCGCAGGCATCCACCCACGGCTCTACGGGATCGGGACAGATATCCCTCCAATCCGATGCTTGCCCCGCATGAATCTCATGGACCTCAACACCCAGCTCGCGCAGCAAATCGGCAAGATAACCTTGAGCCGCTCCCCCCATGGGGTCGACCACCACGCGCAGACGAGCGGCACGAATGGCATCGGCATCGACAAACGATGCTACCGCTCGCATATAGTCGGGAATGATATCCGCCGTGCGATACTGCTCCTCGAGCCCCAGAGGTTCGGCGGCCATCGTTGCCTCGAGCTCTTCGATGACGTCCTGGTTTGCCGTGGAACCATCGCCCATGCGCAGTTTGAGACAGAGATAGCCCTGCGGATGATGTGAACCGGTCACCATGAGCGCCCCGCACGCCTCGCCATCGTATGCGGCAGCCCACGTGATGGCAGGCGTGGGTACAAAACGGGCCGCGAGCACGGCATCAAGGCCATGGGCCGCAAGCACGCCAGCTGCAAGTTCTGCAAACTCGCGCGCCCGGGGACGGGTGTCATACCCGATATATACCGTCTTGCCGGGATATGTCTTTTGCCAGAGCTCGCCGGCTGCATCAGCGATACGGGCAACATTGTCAGCGTTAAAATCCTCGCCGACGCGAGCGCGCCAGCCATCAGTTCCAAAATGAATTATCGCGCACACACGCAGACACCTCGCAGTGTTTGGATCATGGTACGCAGGTGGTATACCCGCAACGAGCGCCCGGCAAGCCGCCGGCGCACGCATTCACCGTTTAGGCAAAAGCCGTCGAGGGCGCATATAGACAAAAAACCGCCCCGGTTGGGGCGGTAATTCGAATGTGCTTTTCTTAGGACTCTATATATCGAGCGCGTCTGCCATAGCAGCCGTCGTGATCGCCGTGGTTCCGCAACAGCCACCAACCATTGCGGCGCCAGCCCGCTTCCACTCGACACATGCGCGCGCGAAAGCTTCGGGGTCCTCGTGCCACACAGACCCATCTTGCGTTTGGACCGGATTTCCCGCATTGGGACGTACAGTAACGGGCGTCGTGGCTATCTTGACCATTCTTGGTACCGCAGCGGTAGCCGCTGTCAGGGTGCAGCAATTGACCCCAACCGAGCTCGCACCGTGCTTCTCGGCATACAAGATGGCACCTTCGATGTTTAGGCCATCACCCAGCAGGTCGCCCTTGTCATCAATAGCAAAGCTCACCAGAACGGGCATGCCATCAGCGGCATCATGGACACCGGCGAGCACGGGCTGCAGATTGCGGATAGACGTGACCGTCTCGACCAGAATCCCGTCGACGCCGGCGTTGAGCAGGGCGGACGCCTGCTCGCGAGCATTTGCGCGAATCTCTCGATACTCGGAAGAATCCTCGACAAACCACTCAATCGCAATAGGCCCCATGGACCCCAGCAATAGCTGGGGATTTGCCTGGCGGGCATCGTCGACCGCCCCGCGATTGACCTCTGCCATAGATGGAGCGATTTCATCGCGATCGAGCGCAAAACCCGATGCCTGGAACGTATTGGTAATAAGCACCTGTGCACCAGCGGCGGCATACAGTCGGTGGATGCGAGAAACCGTCTGTGGTTCGGCGAGGTTCCAAAATGCCGGCGGAATATCGGCAGCACCGTATTCACTCAGCAGCACGCTGCCCATCGGACCCTGTGCCAGCAGCGTCTCGCTGGTAAGTCGGCGCATAAGCTCCTCGCCGCCGAAGCGATTGTAATAACTCGTATCCATATATATGTTTCGCTATTCCTCGATGCTGATTCCCTGCTTTTCGAGATAGGCGAGCCAACGGACCATTGTGTCCTCGGAAAGCGCGTGCTCCATCATGCAGGCCTCGGCATCGGCGCGCTCAAAGTCGACGCCGAGCTCCTGGACCAAAAATGTGCGAATCAGGCGATGGCGATACCAGATAGCCAAACCGACCTCGCGCCCACGGTTGGTCAGGATAACCTTGCCGTAGTGAGACTGCTCGACAAGTTCGGATGCCTTGAGAGCCGAAACCGCCTTGTTGACCGATGCCTTCGAAACGCCAAGGCGCTGTGCGATATCGACCGACCGCACGCCATTAGTCTCCCCATCCTCGCTTTCGATGCGAACCATGCACTCCAAGTAGTCTTCGTTCGCCACCGTTAGATGTAGCTCGCGCGAGCTATTTGTCGTATCCATGAACATCCGTCCCTTCTGCATTCAATGGCTGATTCTACCCCATCCAAGCGTCGCGGTATGCCGCGGCATACCGTGCTAGAGTTCTTGTTGCACACGACAACCAAGATTGGAGCGGTCTCTATGGAAAACACCACCACGAACCCCGACGTACTCGAGCGTTTTTTGCGCTACGTCCAGATCAACACACAGTCCGAGGATGCCAACTGTGACCAGGTTCCGTCGAGCACCGTCCAGTTTGATCTTGCCAATGTGCTTGCCGAGGAATTGCGCGAGCTTGGTGCAACCGATGCCCATGTAACCGAAAACGCCTATGTCTGCGCTCACATTCCCGCGAGCGCCGGCTCCGAGAATAAGCCCGCCCTGGGCCTGATCGCGCACCTCGACACCACCGAGGTCGCACCGGGAGCCGGCGTAGCGCCGCACATTGTGCACTACGAGGGCGGCGACCTGGTTTGCGGCATCGTCGACGGCAAGCCCGTTTCCATGAGCACCGCCAAGCTCCCCGCCCTCAACAACCTTTTGGGCGAGGACCTGGTTTGCACCGACGGCACCACGCTGCTGGGCGCCGACGATAAGGCCGGTGTCGCCGAGATTATGGCGCTCGTCGCACGCATTGCACAGGACCCCAGCCTGCCCCACCCCACGCTTGGCATTTGTTTCTGCCCGGACGAGGAAATCGGCCACGGTGCCGAGCTGTTGGATATCGAGGACTTTGGCTGTAAGTATGCCTACACAGTCGACGGCGGTCCGGTTGGCGAGCTTGAGTGGGAGTGCTTCAACGCCGCCGAGGCTACCGTTAGCTTTGAGGGCCAGTCCATTCACCCCGGCGACGCCAAGGGCCGCATGGTTAACGCGGGCAATCTGTTCTGCGACTTCAATGCCCTGCTTCCCTACGTGCAGCGTCCGGAATACACCGAGGGCTACGAGGGCTTCTATCACCTCGAGGGCGTTTCTGCCACAGTCGACCATGCCACGGCGCGCTATATCGTCCGTGATCACGATGCCGCCAAGTTCCAGCAGAAGCTCGATCTGATGGATGCTGCCGCCGCGCTGCTCAACCAGCGTCTGGGCGAGGAGCGCGTAACGGTCGAGATCAAGCACCAGTACCGTAACATGGCCGAGATTGTCCGCGACTACCCAGAGCTGATCGAAGTCGCCAAGGAATCCTTCCTTGCCTGCGATGTTGAGCCCCAGGTGCTGCCGATTCGCGGCGGCACCGACGGCGCACAGCTGTCGTTCCGCGGCCTGCCCTGTCCCAACCTTTCGACGGGCGGCTACTGCTACCACGGCGTCAACGAGTTTGTTCCGGTCAGCTCGCTCGTCAAGATGACCGACGTCTTGCAGGAGCTCGTCGCCCGCTTCGCATAAGGAACTCGAATAATCTAGGTAAGCAAAATCGCCCCGTCCTCAAAACCGAGAACGGAGCGATTTTTTGGTGCAAGGGGAGTAGTCGGCATCGCTGGTTGAATCAACGTCAGCGAGCGACGTCCAGAGCGAACAAGTTGGCATGAAAAAGGCAGGACATTGACCTTCTGGTCATGCCCTGCCTTTTGAATGACAAATTGTCGCTCTGGGCGGCGCGCAGCGTCGAGCCGTTGCACGGGCTGGCAAGCCCGCGCAACCCTAGTAGTTGGCTTCGTAACCGTTGCCGTCGCCAGTGGGCTCCTCGTAATAATATGAGCTGTAATCCGAATCGTCCGAATAGCTCGAATCGTCCGAATAACTAGAATCGTCCGAGCTTTCCGACGAACCGGCCGTACCGTAGGCGTAATCGTCAGAAGTATGGTTGCTCAAATCACCGATTGTGGAGCTGGTTCCGTCGGATAGGCCCATGGTGTTTGGTCCCTTAGGATCCTTGCCGGCATCGACGCGCGCCATCATCTCCTTAAGCTCGTCCTCGTAGACAAAGACATAGCTCTGGCCGTCGATCATGGTGGTTTCATCTGCGTAGGAAGGCAGATTCGCCGAATAGATGCCATCGACATCCATGCCGCGCATAGCATTGACCGTAGACACGATGTCCTGAACGCTCATATCGGTCACAAGCATATCGGACAGCGAATTAACCAGGTCGAAGACCTTCGTAGCATCAAAGTTGTTGAGAATCTGGTTGGCAAGGGCACCAAGCACCTGGCGTTGGTGACGCATGCGCGTATAGTCGCCGTCGGCATAGGTATAGCGGCAACGGGCATAGGTGAGCGCGGTAGCACCGTCCATGTGCTGCTGGCCTGCCGTAATCTTAATGTCCAGATGCTCGGGGTCATCGACATCGTCGGTGGCGTTGATGTCGATACCGCCCACAGAGTCAATCAATGATTGCATACCGTCAAAGCTAACCTCGGCATAGTGGGAAATCTGCACGCCGCACAGCTCATTGACCGCTTGAACCATGGCCTCGGCACCGCCATAGGTATGGCAGGCGTTGACCTTCATGGTTTCGCCGTTATAGACAACCTTGGTATCACGTGGAATGGATATAAGCGTAGCCTGCTTTTGCGTAGGGTCGATGCGCGCCAAGATAATTGAATCGGCGCGATACGTGTCCTCGCCCGGACGACCATCGGTACCTAAAAGAAGCACGTAGAACGGATCCTTAGCCTCATCGGTATCCACCAAGATATGGCGCAGATTGTCGGTAATGACATTGGAATCGCCGAGCTTGCCCATAATGCTGGCGAACCACAGCCCGGCGGCAGTCGTAGCGCTCAACAGCACGCCAAGCACGGCGATAAGCGCAACGCGACGGATTGTCTGGCCGCGGCGGCGCTGACGAGCGCGCTCGGAGTAGCGTGCAACATTATCGCGACTGTAGATCTTGGCCTGTGCGCCGGTTGAAGGTCTTCGAGTATCCGCTAAGGGCTTCTTATTATTAAACATAGGCAACCTGCATTAGTAGATGACGGGATCGGGAACAGTGGCGTGCTCGACGTTTGCACCAAGTGCCTGCAGTTTTTCGACAAACTGCTCATAGCCACGTTTGATGTGATGGATGGCCGAGACCTCGGTAACGCCGTCGGCGATAAGGCCAGCAACGACGAGCGCGGCGCCGCCGCGCAGATCAGGCGAGGTAACCTGTGCACCCGAGAACCCCTTGACGCCATGAATCATGGCGTGATGGCTTTCGATGCGGATATCCGCGCCCATACGGACCAGCTCCGACGCGAACATGAAGCGGTTCTCGAAGATATTCTCGGTAATCACAGAGCTGCCATCAGCAAGAGCGGAAAGCACCATGATCTGCGCCTGCATGTCCGTCGGGAAGCCCGGGAACGGAAGTGTCTGAATATCGACCGGCCTGATGTGCTCGACACGACTCACGTGAACGCCATTCTCGATTCGCTCACACTCGATACCCATGAGCTCCATCTTCTTGAGCACCATGCCCAAGTGAATGGGGCAAAAGCCCGTAACGTCGACACCGCGGTCATCGGCCATCAGGGCACCGGCAACGATAAAGGTGCCGGCCTCGATGCGGTCGCCCACCACGCGATGGGTAACGGGATGCAGCTCGTCCACACCTTCGATGGTCACGACGGGCGTGCCGGCGCCAACAATCTTGGCGCCCATCTCGTTGAGCATATTGGCAAGGTCGACGATCTCGGGCTCGCGAGCCGCATTATCGATAACCGTAGTGCCTTGTGCGCGCACGGCCGCCATGATGAGGTTCTCGGTAGCGCCGACGCTGGCAAATTCAAGCGTAACCGTGGTACCGCGCAACCCCTGAGGAGCGTTGGCATTGATGTAACCGTGTGCAGTGTCGAATTCTACGCCCAGCGCCTCAAGACCCAAGATGTGCATGTCGATCTTACGGGCACCCAGATTGCAGCCACCCGGCATGGCAATCTTGGCACGATGGAAACGGCCCAGCAGGGGACCCATCACGGCCGTGGAGGCGCGCATCTTGGCGACAAGCTCGTAGGGAGCCTCCCAGGAATCAACCTGAGAAGTGTCGATCTCGAGCGTATGCTCATCGAGAACGTCAATCTTGGCGCCCATACCCTTGAGCACCTTGCCCATAACATGGACATCCGAGATATCGGGCACGTTCTGCAGCGTCGTCTTCCCCGGTGCCAGAAGCGTTGCCGCCATGAGTTTGAGTGCAGAGTTCTTTGCACCCGAAACGGGCACGGAGCCTCCGATGGTGTGGCCACCTTCAACACGGATAATATCCAAGGTCTACCCTTTCAAAAAGCATGCCCGGGATGGCTGGGCCATCCCGGGCATGATGTGTTCGCAAATGGTCGAACGCCAAATCGTTTGACTATTGGGCAAGCATGAGCTTACACCATGCGATTTCATTATAGAGGTAGGCGCGGCGTGCATCATCCTCCGACAAATTACCCAGCTTCTCTTCAAAACCTTGAATATCAGCTTTAAGCTTGTCGGCATCGACGGTCGCCAAATCGCAAGCGCGCTCGGCGAGGACAATCACGACATCGTCCGCAACCTGGGCATAGCCGCCGTCCACAGCAAACGTGTGGTCGACGGTGCCCATTTGCTTATCACAAACGCGAACGTAGCCGCGATCGATCGTGCAGATCTCGCTAGCGTGACGCGGAAGAATGCCGAACTCGCCGTCCGTGGAAGGCAGGGCGACAAATGCCGCCTCGCCTTCATAGGCGCAGCTCTCCGGACACACGATGCGGATTTGCATAGCCACTACTTCTCCTCCATCTTGGCGGCGCGCTCGCGCACGTCGTCAATCGTGGACGCATAACGGAACGCCTGCTCGGGCAGGTCGTCGCACTCGCCGTCGACAATGGCGGCAAACGAGCGGACCGTGTCCTCGACACGGATGTAGACACCGGGGTTGCCGGTGAACTGCTCGGCGACGTGGAAGGACTGAGACAGGAACTGCTGGAGCTTACGGGCACGGTTGACCGTAAGGCGCTGCTCCTCGGAAAGCTCGTCCATACCCAGAATGGCGATGATGTCCTGCAGGTCGGAGTACTCCTGGAGCAGCTCTTGGACTGCGACGGCCACACGATAGTGCTCCTCGCCGACAATCGAGGGATCCAGGGCGTCGGAAGAGGAAGCCAAGGGGTCGATTGCGGGATACAGACCGAGCTCGGCGATGGAACGCGAAAGAACGGTCGTGGCGTCGAGGTGTGTAAACGTCGTGGCGGGAGCCGGGTCGGTCAGGTCGTCTGCAGGGACGTAGACAGCCTGAACGGAGGTGATGGAACCCGTCTTGGTCGAGGTAATGCGCTCCTGGAGGTCGCCCATCTCGGTAGCCAGCGTGGGCTGGTAGCCAACAGCGGACGGCATACGGCCCAGAAGGGCGGAAACCTCGGAACCGGCCTGGGAGAAGCGGAAAATGTTATCGATGAACAGCAGGACGTCCTGGCCACGATCGCGGAAGTACTCAGCGGTGGTGAGGCCGGCCAGACCGATGCGCAGACGCGCTCCAGGCGGCTCGTTCATCTGACCGTAGACCAAGCAGGTCTTGTCGATAACGCCAGACTCGCTCATCTCGAGGAACAGATCGGTACCCTCACGGGTACGCTCGCCAACGCCGGTGAACACCGAGGTGCCGCCATGCTCCTGGGCGAGGTTGTTGATGAGCTCCTGAATCAGAACGGTCTTGCCGACGCCGGCGCCGCCAAACAGACCAGTTTTGCCGCCACGGATGTAGGGCTCGAGCAGGTCGACGGCCTTAATGCCGGTCTCGAAGATCTCGGTCTTGGTAGTGAGCTCGTCGAAATGAGGTGCCGGGTGATGGATGGGATAAAACTCATCGATCTGGGGCATGGGCTTGCCATCGACAGGCTGGCCCATAACATTCCAAATGCGGCCGAGGGTCTCGGGGCCGACGGGCATCTTCATGGGTGCGCCGGTGTCGACCGCGACGACGCCGCGCTGCAAGCCGTCGGTCGACGTCATGGCGACGGTACGAACGACACCGCCGGGAAGCTGAGACTCAACCTCCAGGATGGTGCTGATGTGACCCATCGGCGTATCGGCCTCGACCGTGAGCGCGTTGTAGATCGAGGGGACAGCGCCATCGAACTTAACGTCGACAACTGCGCCGATGATACGGACGATACGTCCCTCACCGGCCGTCTGACGTGCCGTGGCCTCCTCGACCGCCGCTTTAACGGTGGTATCTGCCATTAGTGTTCCTCCAATGCTGCGGCTCCGCCCACGATCTCGTTGATCTCCGTGGTAATGGAAGCCTGACGCACGCGGTTATACGTACGGGTAAGAGTCGAGATGATCGACGACGCGTTCTCCGTGGCGGAGTGCATGGCCTTACGGCGCGCACCCTGCTCGGCGGCGGCCGAATCGATCAGCGCCTGGTGAATGACGGTCAGGATGTAGCTGGGGACCATCTCAGCCAACACATGCTGGGCGCTCGGCACGAACTTGAACGAGGACGAAACGCGCTCGGGGCCCTCGTCTGCGTTCTTACGCGGGCCATGTGCCATGGCGATCATCTCGGGGTCGAGCGGAAGCAAATGCTCGGTACGAAGAACCTGATCGACGCGGTTGCGAGCGTGATGGTACACGATCTCGACGCGGTCGAGCTGACCCTTGGAGTACTCGTCGCAGATATAGCTCGCGATCATGCGGGCATCCTCGAGGCTCGGGTCGGCCGAGGAACCCTCGAAGTGCATGACCGTGTTGGCACGGCTGCGGAAATACTCGCTCGCCTTGCGACCGCATGCGATGATCTCGCACTCGGCGCCATCATGTGCCCATTCGCGAGCGATTTTCTCGCAGGTGCGCTCAACGTTGACGTTGAAGCCGCCCGCCAGACCGCGATCGGACGTGATCGCGATGATCAGACCGCGCTTGAACTCCTCATGCGTCTTGAGCATGGGGTTGTCGCCGACAGTCTCTGTATCGCTCGCAACGGTGTGCATGACGTCGGTGAGCGCCTTCTTGTAGGGCTCAGCCTGCGTGGCTCGATCGAGCGCGCGACGGATCTTGGCCGTAGAGACCATCTCCATCGTGCGCGTGATCTGCTTGGTGCTCGTGACCGAGGAGATTCGCTTCTTAATGTCGCGAAGGTTAGCCATAGAGCTTAGTTCTCCTCTGCGCCCTCAGCTGCGCTCGCGGTGGAGGCATGCTTGGAGGCGTACTCGTTCTTGAAATCGGTGATGGCCTGAAGCAGCTGCTCTTTGGTCTCGCCGTCGATCTTGTTGGTACGGACCTTCTGCAGCAAGCCGCCAAAGCCAGCATTCATGTACTCGAGCAGCTCGGCGCGGAACGGCAGCACCTCGGAAAGGGGCAGGTCGTCGATAAAGCCCTCGTTGCCGGCGAACAGCGTAACGATCTGCTCGGCGACGTCGAACGGCTTAAAGCGCGGCTGCTTAAGAAGCTCGGTCATGTGCGCACCGTGGGTAAGCTGCTTTTGGGTGGCTGCATCCAGGTCGGAACCGAACTGGGTAAAACCGGCGAGCTCACGGTAGGCGGCAAGGTCCAGACGGAGGTTGCCGGCGACCTGCTTCATGGCCTTGGTCTGAGCGGAGCCACCGACGCGCGACACCGAGATGCCGACGTCGACTGCCGGGCGCTGGCCCTGGAAGAAGAGCTCGGACTGCAGGTAGATCTGACCATCGGTAATGGAAATGACGTTGGTCGGAATGTAGGCCGAAACGTCGCCGTCCTGGGTCTCGATGACCGGCAGGGCCGTCATGGATCCGTAGCCGTTCTTCTTGGACATCTTGACGGCACGCTCGAGCAGGCGAGAGTGCAGGTAGAAGATGTCGCCAGGATAGGCCTCGCGTCCGGGCGGACGATGCAGCGTAAGCGACATCTGACGATAGGCGACAGCCTGCTTGGATAGGTCATCGTAGATGACGAGCACATGGCCGCCGGGGTTGGTCTCGCTGGCGGGCTCGCCGTTCTCGCCGTTGTACATAAAGAACTCGCCGATAGCGGCACCGGCCATAGGGGCGATGTACTGCATAGGGGCCGAGTCGGCAGCGGTAGCCGAGACGATGATGGTGTAGTCGAGTGCGCCGTGCTGGGCGAGGGTCTCACGGATGTTGGCAACCGTAGAGGCCTTCTGGCCGATAGCGACGTAGATGCAGACCATGTCCTTACCGCGCTGGTTGAGGATAGCATCGATCGCGATGGCGGTCTTGCCGGTCTTACGGTCGCCGATGATGAGCTCACGCTGGCCACGGCCGATAGGAACCATGGAGTCGATAGCGAGCAGACCAGTCTGAACCGGCTCGCAGACCGGGGTGCGGTCGATAACGCCGGGGGCCTTGAACTCGATGGGGCGACGGTGCGTGGCGACGATATCGCCCAGGCCGTCGATGGGCTGGCCCAGCGGGTTGACGACGCGACCGAGCATGGCGCGGCTCACGGGAATATCCATGACGCGACCGGTGGTACGGCACTCGTCGCCTTCCTTGATGACGTTGACGGCGCCGAACAGAACAGCACCGACCTCATCGCGGTCGAGGTTCTGGGCAAGGCCGTAGACGGTCTCGCCGGTCTCGGAGCTCTTGAACTCCAAGAGCTCGCCGGCCATGGCGTTGCGCAGTCCCGAGACGCGCGCGATGCCGTCGCCAACCTCGTCAACATGGGAAACCTCTTGCGTGTCGACGGTAGCCGCCAGGCCATCGAGCTTCGCCTGCAGGGCGCGGGCGATGCTTTCGGCATTGAGGGTATCGGACATAACTAGGCTTCACCTCCGTTATTCAAAATCGTGGAACCGAGGGCCTCACGCGCTGCGCGCAGCTGGGTCTTGACGGTAACGTCGCGACGCTGGCCGCGGGCCTCGAGAATCAGACCGCCGATGATGGACGGATCGACCTTCTCGATCAGGAACACCTTGCGCTTTAGATCGGCCTCGCATTTCTCGGTAATCGTGCGGCGCAGCTCGTCATCGAGCGGGACAGCCGTGGTGACGGTGACGCCTACGACGTCCTCGTCGGTCGCGGTTACCATCCGATAAGCCGATGCAATCTGCGGCAGAAGATCGAGCTGGCCGCGCTCGAACACGGTACCGAGGACAGCAAGCACCTCGGGGCTGGCGTTCGCGATGACCTCAAGCTCGTGAAGATCGCGGAACACACGGCCCTCGGCCTTAGCGGCCTCCAGGAGGGTGCGTGCATAGGTCTCGAGAACCCTGTTCTCCATGCGGCTGTTAGGCATTCAGGCTACCTGCTTCCTTTATGTAGCGCTCGATCAGACGACGCTGCTCGTCGTCGTTCTCGAGGGCCTCGCCGACAATCTTGGTCGCAACGGAGACGGAAAGATCGGCGATGGAGCCGGCAGCGGCAGCATAGATGGAGTTGCGCTCGTCCTCGGCGTTGGCGTGGGCCTTGGCAATGATGTCCTCGGCCTCCTCGTGAGCCTTGGCGATAATGCGGGCGCGCTCGGACTCGGCGTCCTGACGGGCGGCGGTCACGATGTCGGCAGCCTGACGACGGGCGTCGGTGAGGAGGGCGTCGGACTCCTTGCGGGCCTCGATGGCCTTGCGCTTGGTGGTCTCAGCCTCATCGAGGCTGTCCTTGATGCGCTTGCCGCGCTCTTCCATCGTCTGCAGAATCTGCGGCCAGGCGAACTTGGCCAAAACGATGAAGATGATGAGGAAGGCAATGAGTGCAGGGACGAATTCCGCCATCTTGGGGACGAGGATCTCGGCCTTGTTCTCAGACTCCTCGGCGAATGCCGACACCGGCATGGCGAGCATGGCGCCCGTCAGCGCAGCAGCGACTTTCGCGTGGTTGAAATGCTTCATGGCGACTACCTTCGTGCTCAATTACGAAATCAGCGTAACGACGAAGCCGATCAGGCCCAGAGCCTCGGTGAATGCAGATGCAAGAATGAAGACGGTGAAGGCACGGCCCTGGACCTCAGGCTGACGAGCCATAGCGCCCGTAGCACCGAGTGCTGCAAGACCAATTGCGAGACCGGCACCGATAACGCCGAGACCATATCCGATAACTCCCACGATTCCTCCTTTGTCGTGCGCGTGTGCGCAGGATAAATACCTATGTTGTAGAGGCGCACGCGGGTGCCGCGCCTCCGAACACCAAATGAATGCGACCGCTAGTGGGCGTCAGCCTCTGCGATCTGGATGTACACGGCCTCGAGGACCGTAAAGACGTATGCCTGAACAAAGGCAACGATCAGCTCGACGACGTAGATCACCAACAGGATCAGGACCCACGCCACGCTGGGCAGGGCGCCCACGGCGTTCATGGCCGTGAAGTGCTCCAGCATCGGCTGGGCAAAGAGCGTTGCCATGATGGCAAACGAGCCCATGACGACGTGGCCGGCGAACATGTTGCAGAACAGACGGACGGCGAGCGTGATCAGGCGCAGGCACAGCGAGAAGAGCTCGATGACCCACACGAAGACGTTCATGGGGAAGGCGACACCCGCAGGGGCGAGGCTCTTGAAGTACCCAAAGAAGCCGTGCTTCTTAATACCGAAGTAGAGGAAGTACACAAAGGACACGAGCGCGAGGGCAGCCGTGCAGCCAATGGCGCCGGTGCCGGGCTTCATGCCGGGGATCAGGCCGATGAAGTTGTTGATCAGGATAAAGAAGAACAACGAGGCCAAAAACGGGAAGTGCTTCTTCCAGTTGTCGCCGACGACGCCCTTGGCGATATCGTCCTGCACGTACTCGATAACCCACTCGACACCGTTAACGAAGAAGCCCTCGGGGACAACCTTCTGCTTCTTGGTAAACGCGAAGAAGACCGCGAACATGACGACGGCAGCGATAAGCAGCCAGAACGAGTACTGCGTCAGGCCCGCGTTAAGGTCACCCACGACCGGAGTCGAGGAGAACTCCTCCACGAGTTCGGCGATCGCGCTGGGTAACTTGGCAAATGCGTCCAAGATTCCACCTTCCCTGTTTGCCCGCACCGAGGTGGGGCAACGCCTTTAATCCTTCATAATCACCATGCAGGCGATCACGATCCAACAAATCAAAAACCCGGCGAGCTCGCCGCACAAAAAGGCGATGAGCGCCGCGGGGACTACCAGGTGCACAATTACGACGCCCATAAAGAGCACCGCAAACGACACCATGATACCCAACATGCCCACGGTCATGTTGGCATCGCGTCGATGCGCCAGTACCGGAGCAAGCGCAAGGTACAACGGCAAAAAAGCAACAAGACCGACGACGAATCCCATTGCGATGAACGGCACGTGGCCTGCCAGCTCAACCGGCATCTGCGTTCCCTTCTCGCGACGTACAACTCGCATGGAGCCATACCCCGCTCACATCGTCCTAGTATTTTAGGGCGCAAGGTTGCAAAATCAATGCGCCGTTACCCAACCTTAATTGCGTCTTTAACCCCGTAGGGCGTCAAACGGACAAAAGGCCGGGCACTGAGGACGAATGGGTCGCGATAGTCGACGAGCGTACTTGACGAACGCCGCCGCACCCGCGTAAGCGCAGCACGACAGCGTTGTTGACTATTGTACGAACCGAACACGCGATGACAAGTGGGAAAACGTAAGTTAATACACAACTGTACATTTTCTTAAGACACTCTTTATACCGTACCTACGGTATAGCGCGTTTTGGGCCCTCGGTGGCTGCGACGACACTCATAAATATGCGTGCAGGCGTCACTCGTACACCCGCACGCACCAATCATGCACGAATGAGAACGTGCAGCTGCCCATGCCTGGCGACTAGAGCGTGCCGTAGATGCGGTCGCCGGCGTCGCCGAGGCCGGGAACGATGTAGGCAGCCTCGTTGAGATGGTCGTCGATGGCACAGGTATAGATATGCACATCTGGGTCCTTCTCGGTCAGCGACTTGAGGCCCTCGGGAGCCGCGACGATGCACAGCATGCGGATGTCCTTGACACCGCGCTCGCGCAGGTAGCTGATGGCCATCTCGGCCGAACCGCCCGTGGCGAGCATGGGGTCGACAACCAGGCAGATGCGCTGGTCGATATCCTTGGGCATTTTGCAGTAATACTCATGCGGTTCGTGGGTAACCTCGTCGCGCTCCATACCGATGTGGCCCACGCGAGCGGAGGGCACCAGGTCGAGGATGCCGTCGACCATGCCAAGGCCCGCACGCAGGATGGGCACGATGGCGAGTTTCTTGCCGGCGAGCTGTTTGAACGTGGCGGTAGTGATGGGGGTCTCGACCTCGACGTCTTCCATAGGCAGGTCGCGCATGGCCTCGTAGCCGTCAAAAAGCGCGAGTTCGCGCACGAGCTGGCGGAACTGATTGGTGCCGGTGTTTTTGTCGCGCAGGATCGACAGCTTGTGCTGAACGAGCGGATGATCGACAAGCGTCACACGGGACGCATCGTAGGTGACGGTCATGGGTCTTGCCCCTTTCGTTGCGGCCACAAAATGGCCTTGCTGACAAGGCGCGCAGCAATGTTGCCGCCGCGCGCCATACACAAGTTTAGCGGTTTGCTGTATCGAGTGGCCCGTCGCAGCCCTACTGTGCGGTACTGAGCGAGCGCTTGACCGCATCGCGCCAGCCCGCAAGGTTTTGCTCGCGGCGCTCGGCGGACATGTGGGGAAGGAAGGTCCTAACAATCTGGGCATTTTGCTCCAGCTCTTCCAGGTCTTCCCAATAGCCGACGGCAAGGCCCGCCAAGTACGCGGCACCGATTGCCGTGGTCTCCACCGTCTCGCATTGCAGCACGGGGATATCCAGCAGGTCGGCCTGGAATTGCATGATGAACTCGTTGCGCGACGCGCCGCCATCGACAGACAGGCGTTCGATCGAAAGCCCCACGTCCTGCTCCATGGCGCGCAGCACGTCGTAGCTCTGATATGCCATGGATTCGCAGGCGGCACGTACGATGGTCGCACGGCTCGAGGCGCCGGTCAGACCGCACACGATACCGCGGGCACGCGGGTCCCACCAGGGAGCGCCCAAACCCGCAAAGGCGGGAACGAAGTAGCAGCCCTCGTTGTCGTTAATCGAAGCGGCGAGTTGTGCCGATTCGCTCACGCTCGAGATGATGCCCATGTTGTTGCGCAGCCAGTTCATGGTGGAGCCGGCGGCAAAGATGGAACCCTCGAGTGCATAGCTGATCTTCCCGTTCGCAGCGATACCGATGGTGGAGACCAGACCGTTCTTGGATTCGATGACCTCGTCGCCGGTGTTCATGAGCATAAAGCAACCAGTACCATAGGTGTTTTTGGTCTGGCCGGGACGGAAACAGCAGTGGCCGAACAGCGACGCCTGCTGGTCGCCCGCCACACCCATGATGGGTGGCATGTTGGTCATGATGTCGCTCGCGACGCGGCCGTAGTCGCCCGAGCTCCAGCGAACCTCGGGCATCATGGAACGCGGAACGTCAAAGAGCGCCAGCAGGTCGTCGTCCCAATCGAGCGTATGGATATTAAAGAGTGCCGTGCGGCTGGCATTGGTGTAGTCGGTGGCAAAAACCTGACCGCCGGTGAGGTTGTAGATGAGCCAGGTGTCGATGGTGCCAAACATGAGGTCGCCCGCCGCCGCACTCTCGCGTGCGCCGTCGACGTTGTCGAGAATCCACTGCACCTTGGAGGCCGAGAAATACGGGTCGAGCGTAAGCCCCGTGCGGGAGCGCACCAGCTCTTCTGCGCCCTGCTCAACCAAATTATCGATCAGAGACGCGGTGCGACGGCACTGCCATACGATGGCGTTATAGATGGGCTGGCCGCTCACGCGGTCCCATACCACCGTGGTCTCACGCTGATTGGAGATACCGATGGCGGCGATGCGATCGGAATGAATCCCGCTCTTAAACTGAACCTCCATCATGACCGCAATCTGGCTGGCAAGGACCGCCATGGGGTCTTGCTCCACCCAGCCGGGACGCGGGAAGCTGGTTTTGACGCTGCGGCGCGCTTGGGCGACGATGCAGCCGTACTCGTCGACGATGGTCGCAAGTACCGAGGTGGTGCCGCAGTCGAGCGCCATGATGTAGGAACCGCCAAAGTCAAACGAGGCATCTTCCATGCCCAGGCTGCCCAGATTCAACGACATCGCTTACACCTTTCTGTTGCATCGGGTCGGACAGGACCCGCTCAATCTCTGATGCGGGAAGTGCGCCTTGGCGCAGGATCTGAAGCCCGCCGTGCTGGAACGACACGATGGTCGAAGCGTCGCGGCACGGCGTCTCGCCCGCGTCGACGGCCACGTCGACCCCTTCTAGAATGCGGTCTTCAACGTCGGCAAAGCTTGCCGGCGCGGGCGCGCCGTGTGTATTGGCGCTCGTACAGGCAAGTGGGCTGCCACAGGTGCGAATGAGCGCCTGTACCACGGGCGAGGCCGACGCGCGAAGAGCCACCGTGTCGTCGGCGGCACGCATAAAGGTCGGCACGCAGGGAGCCGCCTTGACCACAATAGTCAGGGCGCCCGGCCAGCATCGTCGGGCAAGTATGCGTGCCTCTTCTGGGATATCCACGCCGTAGCGGTCGAGGGCCTCGGCATCATCGACCAGCCAGGCGACCGTTTGGGTGAGCTCACGCTGCTTGAGGGTAAAGATGCGACGGTAGCCGGTACCGAGCGCGGGCACCGCGGCGCCGTTGACGGCAGCCTGCGGATCGCGCGGCCACGGCAGAGATTCGCTTGTATCTTGGGGCACGGCGTCCGAGAAGGCGTTGACTGCCACAGCGACGCCATAGACGGTCTCGGTTGGGATCAGGGCCAGGCCGCCACGGCCGAGCACCTCGGCCGTACGCTCGACGGCGAGCCGATGCGGCTCGCGCGCTCCCTCGAATACCCGATAGACCGTCTGCATGTGTATGCCAGCCCCTTACGCTCTGGTGAAAGTTTGTTTACTGAGGGGCATTCTCGCACGAAACGTTTAACCTATTTGTCCACAGCGCATGTTGGTTTGGTGAGCGGCTATAGCAGTCGGTGAAAGTGAGGGGTAATTGAGCCGTGACAAGCCTCTTTACATTTCCGGCGCAGCGCTCCCGCCGCCGCACCGCCAATACGCTTCGTACTTTACTGACGTTGTTTGGGCTCGGTGACGATAGCTCGAACGATGCGGGGACGATCGGTGAGGTCACGGACGATGCGTACGTCCGAAAGACCCGCCTGGCGGCAGAGCTCGACCGCGGCGTCGAGGGCACCCTCATAGAGCTCGCAGGCAAACAGGCCGCCGGCGCGCAGCATATAGGGCGCCGCATTGAGCAGGCGGCGGAAGATATCAAGGCCATCGGCGCCGCCCTCGAGCGCCAAATCGGGCTCAAAGTCCTTGACCTCGTGCGGCAGCGAGCGCATGACGTCAGTCGGGATATAAGGCGGGTTGGAAACGAGCACGTCAAAGGTGCCCCACTCCTCGCGGGGGATAGAGCTCACCAGGTTCGTGAGGCTGAAGGCGACCTCATCGGACGTCAGCCCGAGTGCATCGCGGTTTTTGGTGGCCAGGTCGATGGCGCGCGGCTCGATATCGGTAGCGGTGCAGGCGACATGGCCGCGACGCTCCCAAGCAAGGGAGAGCGAGATGCAGCCCGTGCCGCAGCCGACCTCGAGAACGCGGGCAATGCGGGGGTCGGCAGGCACAGACGCGGCGGCATCCTGCACTAGGGCCGTCTCTTGGTCGACGCCTTCGATGGCAATGCCGTATTCGTCGAGCCCGGGCTCAGCGACTTCCGCGGTCTCGGCCTCAGCTGCCTGCGCGGCGGCTTCCTCGGCCTCACGATCGGCCAGCTCCTCGGCATAAGCTCGGCTGCCCAGCACGTCTCCGCCCAACGCCGCCTCATCGGCAGCCGTGAGGTTGGCGGCACGGCGCTCGGCAGTCGCGCGTTCGTCAGCCAATGCGACTTCGGCTTTACGCGCCTGCTCGACCTCGTCGTTCCATGGCAACTCTACGCGCTGGCGGGTGGCAGCCTCGGGGCTCAGAACCTCGGCATCCAGATAATTGAGGACTTCCTCGACGAGCATCTCGGTCTCGGGACGTGGAATGAGCACGCCGGGGGCGCACGCGACGTCGATCATGCGGAACTGCGTGCTGCCGGTGATGTACTGCAGCGGCTCGCCCTTGGCGCGACGGACAACCGCCGCGTGCATGGTCTCGAGCTGCGCTGCATCGAGCGTGTCGTCCATACGCATATATAAGTCGATGCGCGCTAGGCCCGTGGCTGCGCACAACAGCCACTCGGCAGAAAGACGGGGGTGCTCTTCGCCGCGCTCGGCTAGGTACTCCTTGGTCCACTCGAGACAACGCCTGATGGTCCAGATCTCGTTTGCCATGGGTCCTCCCCTCTTAAGCGCCGGGCGGCGCGCGAATGTCGGAGCAGATTGTACGCGAGGGCGGCACGCGGCGAGAGACGATTGGAAGCGATTATCGAGAATCAGCCCAGAATTTTGCACCGGGCTCGCTCAAAGTGTTCATTCGCCGACGTCTAGATTTGCATTCGTCAAGCTTTTGGCAAGGTTGCCCCAAAACTAACCAATATCTAACCAAGAACTTGCCAAATCACTTGACGTGCGACGCACCAAAAAGGGCCCCGCGACTTCTTGGACGATTTTTCGAGCAATATTTTCAATAGCAGATGAAGGTTGTTAATTACTTTAAGCAGGTAGACAGGTCAATTTCCAACAAAGCAGATTAAATAAACTCGAAAAGTAATTAACCCAACCTAGTCATTTAAGAACGTCCCCAATGACTACATCTAAGGCGCCGCAGGTTGAGCATAAGTCCCCAATGACTACCCGCCGCAGGTAGAGGACGGACAGCGAGCGGGTCGCATTTGAGACAAGGTGACGTGGAACGAAAGGGCGCTGACCTTCTGGTCGCGCCCTTGAAGTTGAACGTCAGATTGTACAGGTGCGGCCCGCGCAGCGTCGGCCGGTCCGCCGTTCGGTAGAACGGCGGAACCTACTACACGGCCTGTGCCAGCTTCTCGGCACGCTCGGCGGCGGCAAGCGCCTCGATGACGGCACCGAGTTGGTCGCCCAGAAGGACGCCGTTGTAGGTGGAGTTGAAACCGATACGGTGGTCGGTCACGCGGTCCTGGGGCTGGTTGTAAGTACGGATCTTCTCGGAACGGTTACCGTGGCCAATCTGGCTCTGGCGCTCGGCGCCGAGCTCGGCCTGCTGCTTCTCGAGTTCCATCTCGTACAGACGGGCACGCAGCATCTGCATGCAGACCTCGCGGTTTTGAATCTGGGAACGCTGCTCCTGCGACTGCACCACGGTATTGGTGGGCAGGTGGGTAATGCGCACGGCGGAATAGGTGGTGTTAACGCACTGACCGCCAGGACCGGAGGCACAGTAGGTATCGATGCGCAGGTCGGACTGGTTGATCTGAACGTCGATCTCCTCGGCCTCGGGAAGCACGGCGACAGTTGCCGTGGAGGTCTGGATGCGGCCCTGGGACTCGGTCTTGGGAACGCGCTGGACACGGTGCACGCCGGACTCGAACTTCATGACGGAGTAGACACGGTCGCCCTCGACCTTGAACTCGATGGACTTAAAACCGCCGGCCTCGCTGGGGCTGGAGTCGAGCACGGTGGTCTTCCAGCCGCGCGACTCGCAGAAGCGCTGATACATCTTGTAGAGGTCGCCGGCGAAAATGGCCGCCTCGTCGCCACCTGCGGCGGAGCGGATCTCGACGATGGTGTTCTTGTCGTCATTGGGGTCACTCGGGATGAGCATGTACTTGATGTCTTCCTCAAGCTGGGGAAGCTTGTCCTCGTTCTCGGAGATGTCCATCTGGAGCATCTCCTTCTCGTCGGCATCGGTAGTGTCACGGAGCATTTCTTTGGCAGCCTCGATGTCGTCGAGCGCGCCGATGTACTCGCGCGCAGCGGCAATGAGGTCGGACTGGTGCGCGTACTCCTTGTTGAGACGCGTGAACTCCTTGATGTCGGAGGCGACGGCCGGGTCGGAAAGCTTCTTCTCGAGCTCCTCGTAGGCCTTGATGATCTTTTCGAGCTTGTCGCGCATGGCGGAACTCCTTTATATGCGTGAAGGTGAAAATCGGCGGAATTGATGGGGCGCATGGCGCCGTTGCGGGGTAAGCCCAGCTAGAACATGTCGATTTTCAGATACATGCGCATCCCTTCGCGTATAGGGTACATAGTTGCGGTCTAACCCATATATGATAGCGTGCGCAGGCAAACCTGCATATAACCCGCACGGAATGAGTGGACGTAGTCGTTGGGGACGTTCCTTAACGACGAGTCGTTTAAGAACGTCCCCAACGACTACAACGGCTAACAAAGGGACTGTCGCTTTGTCACATTCTAGAGCGTTTGAAGCAGAGCGATGAAAAAGTGGACACCCTGGAGGTAGGCACGGCGGGTAATGCGCTCGTTGGTGCCGTGGACACCGCGATCGCACTCGTCATCGTCGACCACAAACGCCGAAAAGCGAATGCATTCAGAGCAAATACGCTGATAGTTAGCCGCATCGGTGGCACCGATCACAGTTGAGGGCACAATGCCGACAGCAGCCCCGCCCGCCGCATTCGGTACGTTTTCCTCCGCCCCCTTTTGATCACGAAAGTAGCGGGCGGCAATAGTGCGAACGGCCTCGAGCCCCGGTCCGCCAACACGTGGGGACGGCGAAGGTTCTGAGCTGCCGGGGCCAAGTTCGACCTCCACGCGCCCGGTAAGGCCCGCAGCGGCAACGGCCTCGCGGCAACGGTCAACAACATCAGCCACGCCCGTGCCCTCGAGCATGCGGAAGTTAATATTGGCCCACATATCCTGCGGCATCACGTTGGCGCCAGTGCTGCCGCCCTCAATCTGCGTGGGCGCACAGGTAGTGGTCACGAGCGGATAGAGCTTGTTGCTGGCGAGGCAGTCGCGAACAATGACGCCTCCGTTGGCGGCAATCTCATCCGCCGTGTAGAGCCCCAACTCGACAAGCTGCGCGGCAAGCAGATCGGTCACGCGCGTCGGCCACTCGATATCGCAGATTGCGGCGATAGCGCGGCTCAATACCTCGAGCGATGTGCCGCCGTAGGGGTTGGACGAATGCCCGCCTTCGCTCTTCGTCTTGAGCACGATATCGGCATAGCCCTTCTCGGCAAGGTCGGCATGCATAAGCCAGCCCTCGCCCGCGCCGTACTCGGCAGCCGAAACAATACGGTAGTCACCCTCGTCGATCAGGTATTCAAGTTCAACGCCGCGCTCCTCGAGCACGCGGCCGATGGCCCCCGCTCCATACTGCGTGGTTTCCTCGTCCTGGCCAAAGGCGAGCAGCAGCGTCCGCTCGTGCTCCCAGCCGTGCACCAACGCATACTCAACCGCCTCGAGAATACCTGCAACCTGGTCTTTCATGTCGATAGCGCCGCGACCCCAAATGTAGGTGTCGTCCACGTGACCGCTAAAGGGGGCATGCGTCCAGTCGGCCTCGGTGCCGGGCACCACGGGAACCACGTCCATGTGGCCCATGAGCATAACGGGCTTGAGGGCAGGGTCGGAACCGCCAAGTGTCACCAGCAGCGAGTGGTCGATGAGTTCGACCTCGCCCGCCGCGAACACATGTGGCCACGCCTGCTGCATATAGGCGCGCAGGTCATCGAACGGCTGCCAGTTCACCGCCTCGGCATCCATACTCGAAACGGTCGGAAACGACAGCACGCGCCCCAAGCGCTCGCACGCGCCAACTTCGTCCAAATCGGCAAAATCATCCTCATGCGCAAAGAAGCGCCAAACATCGGCCATGACATCCTTTCGATTGTGATGACGAGGGCCGCCCCACCGGAACGGCCCTGCCATGCAAACATTTGCGGTTGGTTATTTGTCCTCGAGATAGCGCGAGAGGAACTCGCGGGTACGCTGGTGCTTGGGGTTGCCAAAGAGCTCCGCCGGCGCGGCGTCCTCGAGGACCACGCCCTTGTCCATAAAGACCACGCGATCGGACACGGTGCGGGCAAAGGCCATCTCGTGCGTGACGACGACCATGGTCATGCCGTCGGCAGCGAGCTTGCGCATGACCTCGAGCACCTCTCCCACGATCTCGGGGTCGAGTGCGGAGGTCGGCTCGTCGAACAGCATGATCTGCGGATTCATGCATAGGGCACGAGCGATGGCCACGCGCTGCTTTTGACCACCGGACAGGCGACCCACGGCGGCGTGCGCGAACTTTTCGAGTCCCACGCTCGTCAGATGCTCCAGCGCGACCTTTTCGGCCTCGGCCTTGCTCATCTTTTTGAGCGTGACGGGCGCAAGCGTGCAGTTATCGAGCACGTCCATGTTGTTAAACAGGTTGAAGCCCTGGAACACCATGCCGATGTCCTCACGCAGCTTGTTAATGTTGCAGCGCTCGGCCGTGAGGTCCTGGCCATGGAACCAGATATGGCCCGCGTCCGGGGTCTCGAGCAGGTTGAGGCAGCGCAGAAAGGTCGATTTGCCCGAACCCGAAGCGCCGATAATGGTAACGACCTCGCCGGGGTTAACGGACAGGTCGATGCCCTTGAGCACCTCGAGCGAGCCGAAGCTCTTGTGCAGGCCCTCGACGCGGATGAGCGGCTCATTGGTCTGTGCGGCGGCCGCAGCGCCGGTAGTGGCGGTATCTGCCATGATGATTCTCCTCGTCTTGAGCCTAGTTGGAGCTGGGCAGCGTGGCCGGGGCCTCGGCGCCGAGCTTTTTGCCAAAGGCCTCGAGCAGGCGGCTCGCCACGAGCGTCAGGATTAGGTAGACCACGAGTGCCACGCAGTAGACCTCCATCTGGCGGTAGTACACGCCGGCGACGGTGGTAGTGGCGTACATGAGGTCGAACACGCCGATGACCGAGAGCACCGACGAGTCCTTGATGTTGATGATGAGCTCGTTGGTGAGCGCCGGAATCGCGTTTTTAATGCCCTGGGGAAACACGACTTTACGCATAGCCTGCCACTGCGACAGACCCAGCGAGCGCGCCGCCTCGGCCTGACCGGGATCGATGGACTCGATGCCGCCGCGCAGGACCTCCATCATGTAGGCGGTGGAATTGAGCGAGATGGTGACGAGGCCGGCGGTAAAGGTACTCCAAATCTGGTTGGCCTGGGCGGTCTCGAAGCCCATGCCGCGCAAAACGGTGAAGCCCGCGTAATAGATGAGCAGGCCCTGGACCATCATGGGCGTACCGCGCACGATGGTGGAGTAGACGGTCGTAAAGCCGCGGCCGATGCTCTTAAAGAAGCGCACCAGGTCGTTGTCCACGCGATCGAAGGTCTGAATGCGCAAAAACACAAAGAGCAGTGCCAGGAAAAAGGCGATAACGGTACCGAAGGTCGCAAGTGCGATGGTAATCTCGATGCCGCGGATAAAGAAGTCGCCGCTCTTGTAGGTCATATAGACCAGGCTCGACAAAAAGTCACTGGGGTTGGAATCCGAGACAATGCTCACCTGCACCAAGTCGATAAACGACATGACGCAGCGATCCACGAAAAAGACCACCGCGATGGCGACCGCGACGTAGCTGCCCAAGCGTGCTCCACGACGGAAACGCTCGGATGCGAACGGCGACTTTTCGCGATAGTCGCTCCAGTGCATAAGCTTGGTGACCAGCGCCGCCGCCGACACGACGAGCCACGCCCACAGGATCGCCCAAAGGCAATCTTGGAACACGCCCGTGGGGGCCAGGAAGCTCAGCGGCGTGGGGTTGCGCTGGCTAAACGCCAGTCCGAGCGCCGCGATGACGCTCGTGCCCAGGTACACATAACGATGGTCGGCTTTGATAAAGGAGACCAGACGATTAATGGCTTTCATGCTGCCTCCCTATGCCGGCTGACGGTCGAGGCACGCGTCCCACATCTGGTCGCGCTCCTCCTGGCTGACGCCCTTGAGCGTCTTGTCGATGAGCTTAAGCAGCTTGTCCGAGCCCTTGCGGCAGCCGACGTTTGCCGCGACCTCCTGCTTAAAGCCCTCGCCCTCGGCAAAATGAATGGGGACGATACCGGGATTTTGGGCCATGTAGCCCTTTTCGTTTTCGGTGTTGTACGTCACGGCGTCGCAGGTGCCCTGCAGCAGGTTCGAGAACACCGTGGGGACGGAGTCGACCGGGTTTTTGTGAACGACGCCCGGGATCTCGTCGATGACGGTATCGAGCATGGTGTCCTTTTGGCCGAGCACCGTGGCGCCGCTGAAGTCACTGAGCTTGGTGGCGTTTTGGTAGGGGGAACCCTCTTTTACGAACAGGCCAAAGTAGCCAATAAAGTACGGGTCGGAGAAGCCGACCGACTCCTCACGCTCGGGCGTGGCGCTCATACCGGCGATGATGAGGTCGATCTGGCCGTTGTTGAGCGAATCGATAAGGCCCGAGAAGCTCTGCTTGACGGCAACGGGCTCGCCACCGAAGGCCTTGCAGACAATCTTGGCGATCTGCACGTCGTAGCCATCGGCATAGGCGCCCTGTACGTTGTCGATGGGAATGGTGTACTCACTGGCTTCGGAAACCTGCCAGTTGTACGGGGCGTAGGCCGCCTCCATGCCGATGCGAATCTTATCCTTGCCGATCACGGAATCGGACAGGTCGTCGCGACCGCCGCCCGTCGTGGGCTGAACCACCTTGAGCGTGGACGGGCGCTGACAGCCGGCGAGCGCGCCGGCAACGACGGAAGCGCTCGCGGCAAGAGCGCTACCCAAGAAGATGCGACGGCTGCACACCGGCTGTGGATGCACGTCGCGCTGATGGGGAGAATGCATAATCTGCCTTCCCTGTTGAATCGTATGCTAATGACTTAACAGGATACCGCTCAGCGTTACCTCCAGCAGATGCATATATACAGATTAACAAACTGAAAACGATTGGTAGCCGTTGGGGACGTTCTTAAACGACGGGTCAAACAAGTAGTCATCGGGGACAGTCGTTGGGGACGTCGATGATTCGGCAATGCCAGCGAGCGCCACCCAGAGCGAACAAGTTGGCATGAAAAAGGCAAGGCATAGACCTTCTGGTCATGCCTTGCCTTTTGAATGACAAATTGTCACTCTGGGTGGCGCGCAGCGTCGACCGGTCCGCCGTTCGTTAGAACGGCGGAACCTCTAGAGCAGCGTAACCTCGAAGGCGCGCTTGTCGGTGGCACCGGGAGCCAAGGTGATGGTGTTGACCTTGTGCTCGAAGACGTCGTCCTCGGTGTCCATGGTGGTATGTCCGGTCCAAGGCTCGAGCGCCACGAACGGGGCGTCGTTGGCGGCAGACCACACGCCAATGTACTTAAAGCCCTCAAAGTCAATCTTGACGCCGTGGCCCGACTTGCGACCGCGCAGCGTGAGCGTGGAGCCCGGGGTATCGGTGAACATGATGGCGTCGTTGTCGAAGCTACGGTGTGTGATGGGCAGCACGTCCGAGTTATCGGGAGCCTTGTAACTTCCCTCGAACGTCATAAGGCCATCGGGCGTGATGATGGGGGCCTCGTTAGTCCAAGCCTCGGTAAACGCCAGCTCGTAATCCTCGAACGCCTCGTCCTCGGCACCGGGAACGGGCACGTTAAATGCGGGGTGGCCGCCCACCGAAAACGGCAGGTCCACGTCGCCGGTGTTGGTGACGGCAAAGGTCTGCGTAAGAGTGGCGTCGCCAGTCAGGGCATAGGTCATGTTGAGCTTAAAGTGGAACGGGAAGGCCTTGAGCGACTCGGGCGTATCGGTGATCTCGTAGGTGACGGACGAACCGTCCTCCGACACCTCGACCAGCTTGTGCTCCACGATACGCGCGATGCCATGGCGCGCCATCTCGCAGCTGCCGGCCGCAGACGTCGCCGTGTTGTTGCGCAGCGAGCCCACAATGGGGAACAGGATGGGCGCATGCTTGCCCCAAAAAGCGGGATCGCCCTGCCATAGATACTCGTTGCCGTTGAGGGCAAGGCTCGTGAGCTGGGCGCCCATGGAATCGATGGCCGCGGTGAGGCCGCCGCGCCTGATGGTAGTGACGGTAGACATGCTACTTCCTCCAAAAGTAAACAATAGTGTCGAGGACTATTGTCCCACTCTTGGCGGCGGGACGGGACGGCAGGCGATTATTGAGTAGCCATAGCGGAAATGGGCGGCGAGCGCCTACTGGGTATCCACGTAAAGGTCAAACCCGCCCTGCGAGGTGGTGTCGACCGTATCGGGCGCCCGCGAGTTAAAGCTCGCGGGAACCATTCTTTTCGAGGCACGAAAACGCGTGCCGTCGGTGGCGACAGGTGGCTCATCGACCGTAAGTTCGTAGTCGCCGGGCTTGAGCTCGATACCGTCACCTTCGGAATTGACGTATTGGTGCTCGTCGATCGCTTGTCCCTTGAGCGTGCGGCCTACGATATGGATGAGCATCTGGCTGTCGCCGCGCGCGGTATCCCACGTCGCGCCGTCCTTGACCTCGACCGACACATGCACCGAGCGCGTACGGTTGAGCGATTGTTCGACGGAGATCTCGACCTTGGCGGCGTCTTGGCGCTGCTGCTCAACATGGCTCCAAACGCTGCCGATTGCCGAGCAGGCGATAACGCCGGCCATGAAGGCGATGAGGATGGGGCCGAGCGGAGAGCGCCGGCCCGCGCCTTCCTCGCGAGCCAGATCGGGGCGATGCGTGGGCGCAGGCGCCTGGGCGCCCTGCGCGAGCACGTCGAGAATGCTAAAGGATGCCGTGCTGTCGGGGTCGATAGTGTGACGCGGCTGCGGGGTCTTTGCCGGCGAGATGGACATGTCGGCCGGCTCACCCAGTGTGGCCGTAGCATCGGCCTTTGCCTCGTCGGCCTCAGCCTGGGCCCAGGCCTGTTCAAAGGTTAGGGGTTCGGCCGAGTCGGAAGCGGCATCCGTCTCGACGGCATCGTTGCCGCTCTCGTCCTCGTCGCTCGACACGTCATGCGGCGCGGGCTCGTCCCACTCCTCGTCCGGAACCTCGCCCTCGCTATACCACCATTCAAAGTTATCGATATCCATACGGGGCGCCCCTTAGGCCTCGCAAATAAACACTTGCTAGCCTTATACCCCCAGACGGCACGAGGGCTCGCACGGAATGCGAAAAGGACTGCTCCTTTGTCGCATCGAAACGGATCTGTTTACGTTTAGCCGCGGGTAATCTTATTTCTCAACAAGAAGTCGACTGCCCCCACGATTCTGATGCCATCGATGTCCGTTGGATGGTCGCCATCCCTGACAATCAGGATCTTCTCATACGAATCAGGAATTTTTCCTAGCGTGCTTAGCTTGAGCGGTCGCAGCTCGCGTTCCCTCGTCGCCTCGGCATCGATCCGTTCGGTAACCTGGATATATTTGCGGTCTGATCCCTCGCCGATTGCGACAAAGTCGATTTCCCCCGCGCGTAGATGGCCGCAAAACACTTCGTATCCTTCAAAGACAAGCTGGTTGTAGATAACGTTCTCGAGCATCCTTCCGCTATCGCTACCTCTATATCCGTCAAGATAGCTGCGAATTCCCGTATCAGCTATGTAATATTTACCGCCTGTCTTAAGAAGCTCCCGCCCCTTGATGTCATACCTTTTTACTTTGGTAAACAGGTACGTCTCTTCCAGAGCGTCAATATATGCCGACACCGTCGATGCGTTGGTCTTACCGCCCGCTGATTCGTTGAGCGTCCCTACGATTTTGTTGACCGAGGTTTGGTTGGAGATGTTGTCTGCCAGATACGCACAGAGCCGCTCGAGAACATCGCGCTTGGTGATAGCTCCGCGACCCCTACGCGTCACACGCGACAGGATATCGCGCGCGACGATCGTCTGGTAGAGGCTACGGATATAGTCGCGACACAGCTCACGTCTCGGCTCATCATGGGCCAGAAACGGCATGCCGCCATAGGTTATGTACTGCTCAAGCACGGTATTTGAATTAAGGCGATCGCCCGTCTTGGAAACAAGTTCGACCCTCTCACCAAGCCCTTCAGCGGCGACCGCATCAATCGAACGAAAATCAAGATATTCGCCAAACGTGAGAGGCTGCATCTTGACCTCGACATATCGGCCCGAGATAAGCGTTGCGAGCTCGCTCGATAGCAAAAAGGCATTGGAGCCCGTGACATAGATATCGCACGGCAAATCGACTCGGAGCGAGTTGACCGCCTTTTCCCAGCCTTCGACATTCTGGAGCTCGTCAAAGAACAGGTAGGGACGATCGATGCCATCGATGCGCTCCCGAACCATGCGATAAAACGTCAGGTAATCCGTAATACCCGCGTACTCTAGAGATTCCATCTTAAAGGTCAGCAAACGCTCGGTTGGTACCCCCTGTTGCGCCAGATGGTCCCTCATCATGTCCAATAACGTAGATTTACCGCAACGGCGTATACCCGTCACGATTTTGATGAGGTCGGTATCCTGAAAAGCAATGAGTCGATCAAGATACCGGTTTCGGCGAACGATATCCATAGAGTCTCCCTAGCGCCCGACCAGACATGAAACCTTATAAACTTGCAGCATTTGCAAGTTTATAAGATGTTACCTTAGAAACTTGCAAATGCTGCAAGTTTCTAAGAAATGGGCGAGCCCCTGAGCAGAAAACCGCCCCAACATTCGACGGTTTTCCTCGTTTTCGAGTTTTTCGCCGAGTGATGGGACGGTTTGGGGAGCCAGTCGACTGTGCAATGTGACAAAGGGACTGTCCCCTTGTCACATCTGGAGGGCCACGGGGATCTGGATGCAGCAGAAGTCTTCTTGGTGGGACTCGTCGTAGCTCGTGGTGTCGAGGTAGCAAAAGTCAAAGGCGTTACCGATGGGCTGGAGCGCGTGCTTGTCCATGCAGGCCACGATGGCACGGATGCCTTCGGGCTCATACGGCATACCCCAGCGGCTCATGCACAGGTATGTGCCCTCGGGCAGCACCTCGACGCCGATCTCTGCCAGCTCGGCAGGATCACTCGGCAGCAGTTCCTCGGCACCGCGCGGCAGTACGGCAAAGGGGCCGGCGCCGGCGATGGGGTCGTCGGAATGCAGTGCCTCGCGACGCAACATGGTGCCCCAACCGCGCATGGGACGTGTGCCCGTCAGCGCGCGCATGCGCAAAATCGCCCGCATGAGCGTGGGGTGAAGGATCGAGCGGCCGCGCTCGATTTCGCTCGGAAACTCCTCAAAGACCACGTAGCGGCGCTCGAACTGTTTGAGCTCCGGCCTGCCCTCGCGCTCACGCCAGTAAACCGCCTCGTCGTAAAAGCTCAGGCGCTCCCGCACGCTCGCGCGCTCGGCTTTGAGCCCGGCAATCTGTTCGTCGATCACCTGCACCCGCGAGCGCAGGTGATCGGTCATCTCGCCAATGTCGAACGTCGAGGTCAGACGGTCGATCTCGTCGAGCTCAAGCCCTAGGTCGCGCAACATGCAGATCAGACGCATGAGCGGAATCTGCGTGGGCGAATAAAAACGGTAGCCCTTTTCGTTGACTACGGCTGGTTTAAACAGACCGATCTTGTCGTAGTAGATGAGCGTTTGGCGCGAAACGTTAAACAGGCTCGCCATCTCGCTAATCGCATACATGCCCGTCTGCATAGGTCCTCCCGACACACCAAAGCCCGCCGCCCACAGGGGCAGCGGGCTCAAACACTATTCGTATCCTACCCTAAAGGCGCCTATGACCAGCGCTTATAGTTGGCACACGAAACGCCGACGGCCTCGAGTGCCTTGGCGGCGATGTGATGCACCGCGTCATCGAGTGTGGCGGGGCCGTTGTAAAACGTAAGCATGGGCGGCATGAGCATCACGCCCGGCACGCGCGCCAGGCGCGCCATGTTGTCGACGTGAATGGCGCTGAAGGGCGTCTCGCGCACCATGAGCACCAGGCGGCGCTGCTCCTTCATCTGCACGTCGGCCGCTCTCAGAAGGAGGTTCTCCGAATAGCCGGAGGCGATGCCTGCGAGCGTCTTCATAGAGCACGGAGCCACGATCATGCCATCGATGGGGAACGTGCCGCTCGCAATGGAGGCACCGATGTTGCGATTGTCGTAGACCACGTCGCCATAGCTCATAAACTCATCGAGCGTCATGCCGAGCTCCTGCTTGATGGTGACCTCGGCACCGCGGCTCACGACCAGGTGGCTCTCTGCTCCGGCCTCGCGCATACATTTGAGGCACTCCAAGCCAAGAAGCGATCCGGAGGCACCTGAGACGCCGACGACGATGCGTTTCCTCTCAGCCATGATGTTCCTTTCAGCCAGTGAATAAAATGACGCTGTCCATATAGGCAAAGCTAGTTTCCTTATCAATCCTACCTTTGCCTGTACCAGCAAAGACAATCGGTTTTGGAAGGACGACTGTCCAAAATGGAAACGGGTCGGAGCCATGATTAATGACCCGACCCGTTCTAAGCGGCAGTGTGCGAAATATGGGGGCGCAGCTGCGCAATCAGCCCTTCTGTATGAGAGTGCCTAGCTTAGATGTTAAGCTCGGGAGCCCACTTCTCCTCATCGATCTCCATGAACTGGGAGCGGATGAAGCGGTCCTTGAGCGCAAACGGGACGGTGCAGTCATAGATGACCTTGCACGCGATACCGTGCTCGCGGATACTGGGTGACACGGCGTTGTCGTTTGACGGATCAAGCACGTGGCAGTGGCAGCCCGGGATCGTGATGATGTCGACGTCGGCCTGGAAACGCGTGGTCATGGCCCACATCACGTCGCTCATATCGAAGATATCGACATCCTCATCGACCAGGAAGACCTCCTTGAGCTCGCCGAACGCGGAGAACGCGAGCATGGCAGCGTTGCGCTGGCGGCCCTCATCGGAAGCAGCGGACTTCTTGAACTGCATGATGGCACAGAACTTGCCGCCGCCGCAGGGAGCGGCATGGACGTTAAGCAGACGGCCCGGCATAGCCTTGTTGACCATGTTGAAGATGGAAGCCTCGGTGGGGATACCGGCCATGGAGACATGCTCGTGCGAAGGCCCGATGCAGGACTCCATGATGGGGTTCTTGCGGGTCGTCACAGCAGTGACGTTGATGACCGGGCAGACCTTGGCGCCACCGGTGTAGCCGGGGAACTCGGGCATAGCAAAGCCGTAGCCGGCGGTGTCCTCGTTGACCATCTCGGTTGCGGAGAGGTAGCCCTCGATGACGTACTCGGCGTTAGCGATGCACTTCTGGTCGATGGTGAGGCACTTGGCGAGCTCGACCGGCTTGTTGCGCACGGCGCCGGCGATCTGCAGCTCGTTGAAGCCGAGCGGCGTGGTGGGAGCCTCGAAGCCGCAGCCCATGTACACGGCCGGGTCGAGACCGATCTGGATGGAGATCGGCATGTCCTCGCCGCGCTCCTTGTACATGTCGAAGAAGTGACCGAGGTGACGCGAGCCCGGGGTGATGAACATCGTGAGCTTGGTCTTGTCGACGATAGCGAAGCGATGGATGGTGACGTCGGACATGGTCTTGTCCGGGTCGTTGCCCATGGCGAGGCCCATGGTGATGTAGGGGCCGCCGTCGACGGGCGTGTTGGTGGGCGCCGGAATCAGCTTGTGCAGGTCGAAGTCGGGGTCGGTGGCCTTATGAACGACTTCCTGGCAATCGATGTGCTTGCCGTCCTCGATCATCTCGGGGGCGATGAGGTTGTCGAACATCTTGCCCATCTCGAGGCCAAGGTGCTCCTCCTCGAGGCCGAGCATGGCAGCAACGCGCTTGCGGCTGGCGAGCAGGCCGATGGCGACCTTCGCATCGGGATGGCCCTTGACGTTGTTGAAGACCATCGCGGGGCCTTCCTTGGTCGGGCGCATGACGGTGCCACCAGAGCCAACGTGGCGATACACACCGGAAACCTCGGCCTTGGGGTCAACCTCGGTGTCGGTCTCAAGATACTGACCCGGCATGGTCTTCAGGAACTCAAGTGCAGAGCGAAGATCATGAATCTCGTTGTTTGCCATTTTTAACTCCTTTTTCTCCTCATCTGAGAAACTGCAAACGGTTTTGAGACGGTCCCTTGCGGGCTCTTCGCGAGCGCCCGGCCACATCGGCCTATCAGGCATTCGGTGGCCGCAGGCGCAGGGCGCGACGCGAAGAGTGCTTAGGAAGGTCTTAAGTCGTGCCGTGCGAGCGATACTTGCGCGAGCTGTCGGGCGGCAAGCGCGCTCGGGTTCGACTTACATCAGGCCCAGCGTGCTGAACCAGAAGGCCTCGACAAGAACCACCAGGAAGGTGACCACGGTCAGGGGGATGCCCATCTTCATGGCTTCCTTGGAGGTATAGCCACCGGCGTCCTTGCCCTCGCCGACCAGGATGGCCAGGTTATGGAAGGGCAGGATGTAGTGGAGGTTGATAGCGGTGAAGACGATCAGCGCGACGGCGATAGGCGAAACGCTGGTTCCCTGGATGAAGGTGAGGAACGCAGGCACGCAGATGCCCAGGCCGGCCATGACGGAGCCCATGAACATGTGGATGACCATGGTCAGAGCGCAGACGAGCAGCGCGAAGAGATAAGGGTTCGTAGGAACGGTGCTGGGGAGCACGACGTCGGCGATCCAGGCGTTCATGCCGGTGGCGCCACCGACGGAGCCGATTGCCATAGCGGCGGTCAGGAACATGAGGGTCTTGATGTCAACGGAACCCCAAGATGCGGGAGTCAGAACCTCGCCGATAACGGGCATGGCCATGAGAACGCCGATGACCAGGGTGACCCAAGCCAGGTAGTCGCCGGAAACGGTGAGCCACAGGGCGATGGCGATGACGAGCCACACGATGGTGCGGATCTCCTTCTCGGAAAGCTTGCCGAGAGCAGCCTGCTTAGCGAGAACATCCTCGCGGTCGTATACGAGCTCCTTGGAAGGCTTGAAGAGAGCAAGAGCGAGAACGATGGTGCACAGGGTTGCGACAACCATGGGGACGCTCATGTAGATGAACCAGTCAACGAAGCCGATAGCGGCACCGCCGTTGGCGCCATAGGAAGCGACGAGCGGGTTGAGGGTGGAGTCACCGGTCATGAAGAACATGGAGCAAGGCACGGCGGCGGCGAAGATCAGGAAGCCGAGCTTGCCGCGGTCTTCCTCACCGTAGCCAGCGGACTCGGCGATAACCGAGACAACGGCCAGGATCAGGAACGCACGGGGGAAGGGATGCGGAATGAGCAGCGCGAGAACGAACGTCAGGGCGAAGATCGAGAGGATTAGCGACTTGGCGCTCTTCACGAACTTGAGCATGAATGCATAAGCGATGCGCTGGCCGAGGCCGGAGTCCTTCACCGCACCAGCGATGAGGTAAGCACCGACAACGATCCACATGGTGCCCTTGGTCCAGGCGCCAAATGCGACGGAGACGGTAGCGGCCATGCTCGGCACGCCGTCAGCGTCGGGGACGACCTGCATGAGCACCAGCAGGGCGCAGTAGAGGATGCCCGTGTAACCAGGCTGTGCGACACCGCACGCCCACATCACGACGGCACCGAGCGAGAGAGCCAGGCAGTTCTTGCCACCCTCAGAGAGAGTAACGGAACCGAGGCTGTCCAGGGGAAGAACAAACTTGATCAGCAGAAAGACGACGATCGCCAGGAAGAAACCAATGTAGCGCTTCGTCAGAAACTTATTCTTTGCAGCTGCCATTTCTTCACCCTCCTTCCTTTGTCATGCGCCCCCTACCTGATAGGAGCGCTTGTACACGACGATTGAAACGTTGCGCTGTGTAGTTGGAATACAGTCAAGAAATTTGATGAACTCGGTGCGCTGAACGGTTTTCAGCAACCGATGAGCGGTTTAGCGTGGTGCAGCGCGCACGTTTCCCTTTACACGCCACGCGAATTTCGCTCTAGAACTTGACCATGACTTGAATGCAACAAAAGTCCTGTTGATGGATATCGTTATAGGACGTGGTATCGAGCAGGCAGAAGTCGAAGGCATTACCCAGAGGCTCGAAATTATGGTCGTTGAGCCACTTCATGAGCCGCTCGGCGGCATAACCCTGGTACGGCATGCCCCAGTAGCTCATGCATGCATAGAGGCCCTTAGGCAGCATCACCACGTCGGATAACTTTGAAGAATCCACGCCTGCAGGCACAACGGTAAATGTCGCTGCCGGGCGGTACACGAACTGGCCCTCGTCGCCGCGCTCGTCCTTCACCTCGGTAAGCATGGTGCCAAAGCCGTCTACCGGCACGCCGTCCTCCACCGCACGAAGCTTTTTCATGCTGCGCATGAGCGTGGGGTGCAGCACCGCGCGGGTCACATCGGGATGAGGAAACTCCTCTGCCACCGCAAGGCGCTCGTCATATTGCTTGAGAATGGGCGTATCGGTCACATCGCGCCAGCGCTCGACCGACTTGTAGTACTTAATGCGTTGGTCGATAAGCTCGCGCTGCGTATCAAGCTGGCCGATACGACGACCTATCTCGGCTTTACGTGCCATGAGATAGTCGATCAGAGCAGCAATATTGCGCGAATCGATGATGTCCGCGATTTCCTTGAGCTTGATGCCTAAGTCTTTAAGCAGACAGATAAGGCGCAGCGTAGGAATCTGCGTTGGAAGATAGAAACGATAGCCATCATCGTTGACCATCGCGGGGCAGAACAGCCCGATCTTGTCGTAATAGATTAAGGTTTGGCGAGTAAGACCAAACAAGGAGGCCATCTCACCGATTGAGTACCAATGTGACTCAGCTCGAGCCATGCTCATCATTCCCATCGAGATAGAATCGATGGCGCCCAGCGCGCGACGCGCGGACGCTCTGCCTGCGCTGGACGTTTGCACGAGCTTCAGGCACGCTCGATTGCTAACCAGCGATGGGTTGTATTTTTGTATACGAGTCAGTATAGGGCGAATGGTGATGCGCGGGCGCATGCTCTCGATGAGCGGTATGCTCCTCTCAGGCAGCGGCCTGTAAAGCAGCTATACACCCTTCCATATGCATAAGAACCCGCATCCGGCCACCAAAAAGTGACCGTCTGCAGGTTCTCAGATGAGGGCTGGCACAGGGGGTTCATTTGACAGCTCGAACCAAAGGAAAGCACCAGCGCGAAAAAGCATACATGAGCGGGTGCGCCCGCACAATCTGGAAACAGGCGCACCCGGCAAGATCCTAGGCCGTGAGACTAGAAAAGGGGATTAGTCCTCGAAGCCCGGGACCCAATGAGAGGCGTCGACATCCATGAACTTGGAGCGCTGGAAGCGATGCTTCTGGTCGTAGGGCACCGTGCAGTCGAAGATCGTCTTGCAGGCGATGCCGTGATCGCGAATGGAGGGGTCGCACGTAGGATCGTTCGACGGATCCAGCGGATGGCAGCGAACGCCCGGGATGGTGATGACGTCGTGATCGGCCTGGAAGCGGGTGTTCATAGCCCAGATGACATCCTTGATGTCGAACGGATCGACGTCCTCGTCGACCAGCCACACGTGCTTGAGCTCGGGGAACGCGGTGAACGCGATGAGTGCGGCCTGGCGCTGACGGCCCTCGTCAGAAGGAATGAGCTTCTTGAACTGGATAACGGCCATGTACTTGCCACCGCCGGGGGTAGCAGCGTAGACGTTCTGCACACGGCCGGGCATAGCCTTGTCGACCATGGAGAGAATCGATGCCTCGGTGGGGATACCGGCCATGGAGACATGCTCCTCGGACGGGCCGATGACCGTCTGCATGATGGGGTTCTTGCGCGTGGTGACAGCCTTGACCTTGATGATGGGAAGTGCTGCCTGGGCGCCGCCGGTGTAGCCCGGGAACTCGGGCATAGCCTTACCGGACTCGGAATGCTGGTCCTCGCGAACGCGAACGTCGGGAAGTAGCTCGCCCTCGATGACGTACTCGGCGTTGGCGATGCACTTCTCGGGGATGGTCAGGCAGTCGGCCATCTTGACGCCCTCACCGCGGATGGCGCCGGCGATGGTGAGCTCGTTGAAGCCGAGCGGCGTAGTGGGGGGCTCGAAGCAGGCTGCAATCTCGATTGCGGGATCGACACCGATGGAGATGGAGATGGGCAGCGGCTTGCCGGCCTTCTCGGCCTTCTCGCGGAACACGGTGAGGTGACGAGCGCCAGGGACGAAGTACATCGAGATCTCGTCCTTGCTCTGCAGGCACAGACGGTGAATCGTCACGTCGCTCTCGCCCGTCTCGGGGTCGGAGGCGTAGCACATGCCCATGGTGATGTAGGGGCCGGCGTCCTCTTCGGTGTTGGTGGGAGCAGGGATGAGCTTGCGGATATCGAAATCGGGATCGTCTGCCTTGTAGACGACCTCCTGGCAAACGGCCTCGTCAGCCCCAACGTTCTGCACGGGGATGGGGTTCTTGACAGCGTCGTTGAGCAGGAAGCCCAAGCGCCTGGGGTCGCAATCGAGCAGATGGCCGACGCGCGTACGGCTGGCGAGCATACCGATGGCAACGCGAGCGCCCGGATGGCCCTTCACGTTGTTGAAGATCATCGCCGGGCCCTCTTTGGTCGGACGCATAACGGTGCCGCCCGCACCGATATGACGATACACACCAGAGAGCTGGGCGCGGGGCTCGACCTCGACATCAGTCGTGACCAGCTGACCAGGGATGGTCTCCAGAAGCTCAACAGCGCTACGGAAATCAGTGACCTTATTTGCCATGTTTACCTCCAATGCAAAAGGTGACCACTCGTGTGGTCCGTTGATTGGAGTGTAGAAGCGTATAGTCGCTGTACGTGCAAGCAGTGACCTGAAAAAGAGCCGAGTAACACCGTTCACCTGCGAAAATAAACCGTTGAGAAGGCGATTTCACAGGGCGTGTACAACGCTGGCGTCAAAGCCCGGCGCCTCGATACAAAAGAGCGCGGCACCTTGCGGCACCGCGCTCTATAACAAAGCATTGTGGCTAGGCCCATCGCAGGAGCAGGCTATTTCCTGCAGCAAAACTCGATCAAAGCGTCGTCTTTGCGAGCGAACATCACATCTTGCTCCGGCGTGTCCTCAAACGGACCGAGGATGACCTCGTCGCACCAAGCGGCGGCTTCGTCGAGGTCGTCTGTCAAAAATGCGACATGATAGTGCGTCTTCATGATCTCGGGAGCAGGCGACCCCTCCTCAAAATAGAGGTACTCGACCCTATCGGGAGAATCGGCGGGATTGGAAACCCACAGCTTCATGGGTTCCGCGTTGCGCATGCCCTCACGCTTCTCCGAAACGGGCACACCCGAATGATCGAACGAAAGCTTCATGGACGGACCTTCCCTTCTCTATTCCTGGCAAAGCTCGACAAGCTTCGCGCGAATATCCGCATCCTCAAGTGCCAAGCGCGTCCAAGGGGCAAGCGGCTCGGGATGCCCCGCGAGATAGGCGTCGATCTCGCCCAGGCGCACAGGACGCACCTCGGAAATCTCCTGCTCGTTTACGCGCAGGGCACCCGCATCGACATGCGCGGCAAAGACGGCGCACCATTCGCACTCGCAGTTGCCGTCACCGTGGTCCTCGCGGTACACGATGTGCCCCAGCTGGTTGAGCGGAGCCTGCTCAGACGTCAGGCCGCACTCTTCCTGCAAGCGACGCGCGGCCCCTGCCGCCAGCTCCTCCCCCACTTCGGGATGGCCAGCACAGCTATCGGAAAGCACGCCTCCCCATAGGCGCTTGAGCGCACTGCGGCGACACAGCAGCAGACGGGCGTCATCGCCCGTACCCTCCACCAAAAACGTCTCGAACGCCTGGTGCAAGACGCCCTCTCCCGCATGGGCCTTTATGCGGTCCACGGGACCGATCACGCTGCCGTCCTCATGCACGGCAAGCACTTCGTCGGCCTCGTCCCACGTTGCGCGCATCACGCGAGCAACGTGCTTCTTAAGGGCATCGATGAGCTCCGCCGTCGTGTCAAGCACGGTCTGCAGGTCATCCTTGCTCGCATGCTCCACATGAAAGCCCGTGGAGCAGGTACAGGGCATCTTGAATTCGGTGGCGAGCGCCGCACAGATGTCGTGCGCCGGAATCTCGTCGCGATGACAGGGCACCGACAGGATGCTCACCGTGGCGGTTCTTCCCGGCTCGGGGCGCGGAATAGCCTGCGCCGTGGACCCCAGATGGGCATACTCGGGCGAGCACGCATAGACGATGATGCCGCGCGGCGTGACCGTTACCACGGCCTCCAGCGCAAACTTACCCTCGCCCACGCGAACATTCGCAGTGTGCATCTTGCTTTTGGGAGCCTCTTTCATGGCATGTCCTTTCCGATGCGCTTTATCTGCTATCAATTTCGACTATATACCTGCTATACGTTCAAGGTCACCTTCTGCGAACGGCGCCTCTCGTCTCGGGTCCGGCATATAAAAGCCGGACGGCATCAGGCATACCGTCCGGCTGGGAAAAGAGAGTAGTTCTCTTATTATGTCAGGCGCTTACATAATGCCCATGGCGCCAAACCATGCCGCCTCGACAAGCACCACAACAAAGGTAAACAGTGTCATGGGAATACCCATCTTGGTGGCCTCTTTGGAGGTGTAGCCACCGGCGTCCTTGCCCTCGCCAACGAGGATAGCCAGGTTATGGAAGGGCAAGATGTAGTGGAGGTTGATTGCGGTGTAGACGATAAGAGCAACCGCCAGCGGAGTCACGCTCGTACCCTGAACAAAAGTGAGGAACGCGGGCACGCAGATGCCCAGGCCGGCCATGACGGAGCCCATGAACATATGGATGACCATCGTGATGGCGCAGACGAGCAGCGCGAACAGGAAGGGGTTCGTGGGGGCCGTGCTGGGGAGCACGACGTCGGCGATCCAGGCGTTCATGCCGGTGGCGCCACCCACGGTGCCGATTGCCATAGCCGCCGTCAGGAACATGAGGGTCTTGACGTCGACCGCAGACCACGAAGCCGGAGTCAGGACCTCGCCGATAACGGGCATGGCCATGAGGACGCCGATGACCAGGGTGACCCAAGCCAGGTAGTCGCCGGAGACCGTGAGCCACAGGGCGATGGCGTTGACGAGCCACACCAGGGTGCGGATCTCGCGCTCGGTGAGCTTGCCGAGAGCGGCCTGCTTGGCAAGAACTTTCTCGCGATCGTAGACAAGCTCCTTGGAGGGCTTGAACAGCACCAGGCAGATGGTCATAACAATGAGCGTAGCAACGACCATCGGGACGCTCATGTAGGTAAACCACTCAACAAAGCCAATGGAGGCGCCGCCGTTAGCGCCATAGGAGGCAACAAGCGGGTTGAGGGTGGAATCACCGGTCATAAAGAACATGGAGCACGGAATAGCAGCGGCGAAAATGATGAATCCGAGCTTGCCGCGATCTTCGTCGTTGTAGCCAGCGGACTTAGCGATAACCGAAACGACCGCCAAGATGAGGAAGCAACGCGGGAAGGGGTGCGGAATGAGCAGGGAGAGAACAAACGTCAGGGCGAAGATCGAGATGATCAGCGACTTTACGTTCTTCACGAACTTGAGCATGAACGCATATGCGATGCGCTCGCCCAGGCCGGAATCCTTAACAGCACCGGCCACCAGATACGCACCGACAACGATCCACATGGTGCCCTTAGTCCAGCCACCAAACGCAGATGCAACGGTTGCCGCCATGCTGGGGGCACCCGTTTCGTCGGGAACAACCTGGAACAACACGAGTAGGGCGCAATACAGGATGCCGGTATAACCGGGCTGTGCAACGCCACATGCCCACATCACGACCGCGGCAAGTGAGAGCGCCAAGCAGTTCTTTCCGCCCTCACTCAAAGCAGTAGACCCCAGGCTGTCGAGCGGCAGCACGAATTTGATGAGCAGGAACACTGCAATTGCCACGAAAAAACCGATATAGCGCTTTGTGAGGTACTTGTTTTTCACAGCCTCTGCCATATGGGTTCACCTTCTTTCTTCTTTTTGTACGAACGCATCGATTTGGCAGGGTATTGCCGCCTCGGCTTCAAAGCCGGCCGCCAACCAATGCCGGCGGCCGACGTTTATAAGGGGGCGATTGGGGAATCGGCCTTAGATCTTAAAAAGGCGACTCTGCCCGATTACTTCTCTAGCGGCGGAATGGGAGGCATGATGGGCAGCTTATCGATGTCCTCGGGCTTGATCTTAAAGCGGTCGTGAACCACGGGATGCTCCGTGGAACGCCACGAATACTGGCAGGTAGTGCAGCCGTAATACTCCCAGACGCCCGGAACGGGGCTGGTCGAGATGGTCTTGATGGTTTCGCTATCGCAACGCGGGCACTTCATGTGCTAGTCCTCCTTTAGGATGATTTCATCAGGGTCAAGCGGCAGGCTTACTTGTTCTTAGCGGCCCACAGCTCGGCGAGCAGCTTGGCGTAATCGGCCGTCTCGGCGGGGTCACCGAGCATCTCGACCTCGCGCGTAACCGGCTCAGGATCGATAGGCGTCGTAGCATCGATGACAAGCTTTGCGGTGATGCCGGGGATCTCCTCGGTAGGATTGAGCGTCATGCCCGGGCAGTTGGGGATAACCTTGACGTCCTTGTCCGGACGCACGCGGGTGGAAAGCGCCCACATAACCTGGTTGAGATCGAACGGGTCCACAAAGTCATCGACGATAATCACGTTGTGCGCGTACTGAGCGCCGTGCGGAGTGCTCATGATGCGGAATGCCGCCGTTGCCGCCTGGCCACCATAGCGGGGCTTCATGGAGATGATCTCAGTCATGCCGTGGGTGTACATGGCGTTGACCGCCACGACCTCGGGCATATCCTTCTGGATCTGCTTGAACAGCGGCACCGAGGTGTTAAGGGCAACCAGGTAATCGCACTCGGTCCAAGGCATACCGATATAGAGGCTCTCGAAGATGGGGTTAGTGCGATAGGTCACATGCGTGATCTTTGCCTCAAGCTGACGGCGGGCGCCGGAGACGGAACCGGTGAACTCGCCAAACGGGCCCTCAATCTTACGGACGCGAGGCTCGATGTAGCCCTCGAGAATGACCTCGGAACCAGCGGGAACGAAGAGGTGCTCATCGGTATCGGCACGGACGATCTCGGCAGGCACGCCGTCGTTCAAGGCGCCCACGAACTCGTACTCGTTCTGCTCGTGTCCAATGGGCGTGGAGGCCATAAAGGTGACAAGCGGGGCATTGCCCAGGGCGATGGCGATATGCAGCGGCTCGTTGCGAGCCTCGCACTTCTTGAGGTGAACGGCCATATCGTGAGACGGGATAACCTGGATGCCCAGAGTGTCCTTGTCCTTGATCTGGATACGGTAGGTGCCCACGTTCATCTTGTTGAAGTTATCCGGATCGTCCGGATCGGCAGAGACCAGCGCGAACTTGGAGAAGTAGCAGCCTGCATCCTGGTCGTTGATGCGATAGAGCGGCAGCAGGTGGAACAGATCGATCTCGTCACCAGAGGCGGCATCGAGCGTGTTCTCCTTGCAGGGAGCCTCATCGCGAGAAAGGATCTTGGGCTCCACGGGATAGGTGTCCCAACGGCGGTTGAGCTCGAAGAACTGCTCCTTGGTGGGGGTGTTCTTATCCATGCCCATCATGAGGGCGTGGTTTGCCCAAGAACCATGGACGTTGGTGACAATGCGTGTACCCTCGGGATAGCCCGCGATGTTGTCGAACATCACAGCGGGGCCGTTTTGCATACGGGCGGCAGCGCGGCAAGCAGAAGACACGCCGGGCTCAGGCAGTACCTCGTCGGTAACGTGCAGAAGCTGCCCCTCCTCCTCAAGCGTGTCGAGGAACGAACGCAAATCTTGATAAACCTTGGTCATGTGTACTCTCCCATCTATGAGGGTTTGCGTTGCCTCTTATATAAACGCGATGGAAGAGCCTGATAAATTCGTCGTTGTTCTACCGCTATTCCGGATTAGGCATAACCCCTGTCCTCACAGGTCTGTTATGCACAATTTGGAATAGCGACTGTCTAAAGTGGAAGAAATCGAGCGGCTTGCGCCCCCTATCATGGAATTGTGCAAAAACCGCTCGTTGCAAACGGAGGCAGTATGGACTTCAAGAAAATCGAAGCGTTCCTATGCGTGGCCTCTCAAAAGCAGTTCACGGCAGCGGCCGAGAAACTCTATACCTCGCAATCGGCGCTATCCAAGCAGATGAAGCAGCTCGAAGCAGAAATCGGCACCCCGCTCTTCAAAAAGACGAGCACCGGCGTCGAGCTCACCCAGGCGGGCTGGGAGTTTTACTACTACGCGCGCCATGCGCTTCCGGAACTTCAAAGCACGCTGGCGCACATCGAGGCTTGCAAGGGGCGTACCAAAGCATTCATCCGCTTTGGCTCCCTGCCGTTTGTGGAGGACTACGGCATCAGCGATACCCTCTGCTCGTTTTGGTCCAAAAAACCTGGGGTACAGATTGAATTCTCCGAGCGCAGCCAGGAGGACCTTGTCTACGCGCTGCAACGCAACAAGCTCGACCTTGCCATCGTCCGCTTCGACATGCTCGATCGCTCACAGTTCTCGACGCGCAAGATCTTGACCGACGAGCTTGTTGTCGTATTCAACAAGCACAACCCCCTGGCGCATCGCAAGAGCATCGATCTTGAATCCCTGCGAAACGAGCAGTTCATCCTTCCCACCGAGCGAAGCGATCTTTCCCAGGTATTCATCAACGCCTGCAAGGAGCACGGGTTCTACCCCGATGTTCCGCTCACGCATTCGCGCCACTGGATGCTGCTCAAGGCCGTGCAGCGCAATATGGGCACCACCGTCATGCCGCGCGGCATGGCCACGCCCATCCATGCGAGCGATATCGTCTGCGTCCCGTTTGAAGAGCCCATCGAGACAACCGTCGGCTTTGCCTGGCTGCCCGAGGTCTCCCTTAGCAGAACAGCCATGGAATTCGTCGACTTCGTTTGCACGAGCTATAACGAGTAGGACCAAATTAAATAGTTCCGGGACACTCTTTCAAACCGAGCGTTTCATCTTGTTCAACGGATGCCGCAAGGCCGGGATATCGTTGCGCATAACGCTCGATACATGCACCCCTCCATACACAAAAAGGCCGCGAGAGCGTATGCCCTCGCGGCCCGATACCGCTTGCCGAAACGATGGGTATGCCTGATTTACCCATCACCTCAGCCTCGGATGAGGTGCGACCCCTTGGTCTTTAGACCTCCAGCGGCGGAACCGGCGGAATTACCTGAAGCTTGGCAATCTTGTCGGCATCCAGCTTAAACACGTCGTCGACGTGAGGGGTCTCGGTCGAGCGCCAGGAATAGAAGCAGCGATCGCACTGATAGACTTCCCAAACGCCTTCGATAGGCGACTTGGCGATCGTTGAAATCTGGTCATGTTCGCAACGCGGGCACTTCATGGTTTTATCCTCCTTTGGGACGTGGTTTACCAAGCTGCCGCCCATGGGCGCGCAAAATCCACGCGCCCAGTTACGGCAGAGAGAGGGACGCTTACTGCTTAGCAGCCATCAGATCGGCGATGATCTTGGCGTATTCAGCGGTCTTGGCGGGATCCTTCAGGAGCTCGACCGAACGGGTGAGCGGCTCGGGATCGACCGGCGTGGTAGCGTCGATGATGAGCTTGGCAGTCATACCAGCGACTTCCTCGGACGGGTTGAGCGGCATGCCGGCGCAGTTGGGGATGACCTTGACGTCCTTGTCCGGGCGCACGCGGGTCGAAAGGGCCCACATAACCTGGTTGAGGTCGAACGGGTCAACGTAGTCGTCGACGAGGATGACGTTGTGGCAGTACGGCATAGCGTGCGGCGTGGAGAGCAGCTTGAAGGCAGCGCCCGTTGCATGGCCACCGTAGCGAGGCTTGATGGAGATGATCTCGGTGAAGCCGTGGGTGTACATGGCGTTGACGGAAACGACCTCGGGGAAGCCCTCGTCATGCAGCTGCTTATAGATAGGCACGGAGGTGTTGAGTGCCATGAGGAAGTCGATCTCGGTCCAGGGCATGCCCAGGTAGATGTTCTCGAAGATCGGGTTGGTGCGATAGGTCACATGCGTGATGACGGCCTCGCACTGAGCGCGGCAACCGGAGTAGGAGCCGGGGAACTCGCCGAACGGCCCCTCGCAAGTACGGACGCGCGGGTCGATGTAGCCCTCGAGGACAACCTCGGAGCCGGCGGGAACATACAGGTGGTCGTACAGATCGGACTTGACGATGTCAGCGGGGACGCCACCGTTGAGGGCGCCGACGAACTCATATTCGTTCTGGGTGTAGCCGACGGGCGTGGAGGCCATGAAGGTGACCAGCGGGGCGTTGCCGAGCGTAACGCAGATGGGGAACTTCTCGTTCTTCTTCTCGGCCTCGGCAAGCTGCTTGGCGATATCGTGCATGGCCAGGCACTGCATGCCGATGCGGTTGGCACCCTTGACCTGAATGCGATAGGTGCCGACGTTCATCTTGTCGAAGTTATCCGGGTCGGAAGGGTCACCGGTGATGATGGACGCCTTGCCGATGAACATGCCGCCGTCCTGTTCGTTGATGCGATAGAGCGGCAGGAGGTCGAACAGGTTGACGTTCTCGGCGCCGTCAATGACGTTCTCCTTGCAGGGGGCGTCATCGTGGGCGACCACATTAGGCTTGACGGGGAACAGGTCCCAGCGGCGGTTGAGCTCGAGGAACTGGTCCTTGGTAGACGTGTTCTTGTCCATGCCCATCATGAGGGCGTGGTTGGCCCAAGAGCCGTGGACGTTGGTGACGACGGAATGGCCGGGGCCATAGCCCTTGATGTTGTCGAACATGACCGCGGGGCCGTTGTTCATACGGCTGGCGGCGCGACCGGCGGAACCGATATCCGGCTCGGGGAGAACCTCATCGGTCACATGGACGAGCTGGCCCTCCTCCTCGAGCACGGCGAGGAAGGAACGAAGATCCTGGTACACCTTGTTTGACATGAAAGCTCCTTTCCGAGAACTTCCGGTTAACTTGGCTCCAGTATCGATCGCGTCCGTCAATGTTTCTATTCCGTTAATGCAGACTGTTTTTCCGCTTTGGAATAACGCAGGAACGGGGATTTGATTATTCCCTTTTTTCATATTAAATGGGAAAAGGCCCGCATAAACGCCATGTCAACCGAGTAATGTGGTGCTCAAATACACTGGCAAATGTGCCGGATGGAATAACCGCCCCATTTCCTATCCATATCATTTTGTTGGGAGCAGACATGGATATCAGAAAGCTCGAGGCCTTTCAGACCGTGGCGAATACCGGCAAGTTCACCGACGCAGCGGACAAGCTCTTCATCTCGCAATCCTCACTCTCCAAGCAGATGTCGCAGATGGAAAAGGAGCTGGGCGTCAAGCTCTTCAAGAAGACGCGAAACGGCGTCGAGCTTACGCAGGCTGGCTTCGATTTCTACTCCTATGTGCGTAAGGCCCTGCCCGAGTACCAGCGCGCCGTGGCGCGCCTCAGGATGTACCGAGAGGGTTCCACGTATCCCCTACGTATCGGATCGCTGCCGCTCATCGAAGAGTACGGCCTCGCCGACTCGTTCAGCTCGTACTGGGTGCGCAACCCTTCCGTGCAGCTCGAGTACTTTGAGCGTAGTCAGGAGGACCTGATCAGCAAGCTCGACCGCCACAAGATTGACCTCGCCATCGCGCGCGGCGACATGCTCGATATGGAAAAATACTCGTTTGTACCACTCGTGCGCGACGAAATGGTGCTCATATGCTCACGCAAGCACCCGCTCTCACAGGTGGATACGATAAGCGTCTCTAAACTGCGCAACGAGGAGTTCATGCTGCTGGAGGAAAAGTCCGATGTCACACAGATCTTCCGACGTATCTGCGAGCGAGAAGGGTTCTTCCCCAACGTACCGCTCCACCACTCACGTCACCGCATGCTCATGAAGGCCGTGCAGAACAACATGGGCATCTCCGTACTGCCGCGGCGCCTGGCCTCGACCTATCTCGCCTGTGACCTCTCCATCGTGTCCTTTGAGAAGCCGTTCTACTCCACGCTTGGGTTCGTATGGCACGCCGACGAAGTGCTCACGCCGGTCATGCGCGAATTCGTCAACTACGTCTGCGAGGACTTCAACGTCGAGCCGCTCGAGGACGGGACCAGTGAGGCGTAGCGGGCGTCTCTATTCCTCAAAACTGAATTATTTCCGATTTTGAGGAATAGCGCTCAATAGCTTCGGGCGGACATCATATATCCCGCGCGAGCGTGGCGGAATAGACGTTGTTGCGTCCGCCCCGTCCGATAAGGGATCTCTCCACGTCCGCCTTGACCTGAATCTCGTCCGCAAGCTCCCGCCCCTGCATGGCTACGTTACGCCTATCTTGAGCAGGTCCTCGGCATGGACGCCTTCGAGATCTCGACCATGCTTATGGTCTACGGTGCGCTCTGTCTGCCCTCCAATATCCTGTGCAGCTAGATCAACGTATGCTTTGGCATGAAGGCCCTGTTCGAGACGCTTATGCCCCGCGGCGTCACCGTCAACTGGGCCTCGAGCGCAAACTTGCCCTCGCCCACTGCAACCTTTGTCGTGTGCATACCCATGGGATCTCCTGTCACCCGCGATGTACCTGAGACCATCTTCACCTGTATTGCGACTATACAGGCAAGCTCGCCATGTGACAAAGAAACTGTCCCTTTGCCACATTCTGTTAGAGTTGCAGGGATTGAATCCCGCTTATTTATGCGACATTGGAGTGACAACCTTGGCCGCCGCAACCACGCCTAAATGTAAGTCAACCGCCGCCGCGCTCTCCCCCGCGCGCAGCAAGCTCTGCCTGGCGCTGCTCGTGCTGTTGGGATTCTCGCTCGGCTGCTCCGAGTTCGTGGTCATCGGCATCGAAAGTGACTTGGCGACGGAACTCGGCGTATCGCTTGCCACAGCGGGCCAGCTCATCAGCGTGTTTGCGCTTGTCTACGCTATCGCGACGCCGGTGCTCGCGCTCAGCACGGGGCGTTTTCGCCGCTACCAGCTGCTCGTGTGCTATAGCATCGTCTTTGTGCTCGGCAACCTAGTCATGGCACTAGCGCCCAACTTCCAGGTGCTCTTTATCTCGCGCATCATCTTGGGCTCTGTCTCGGGCGCGCTGCTCGCCGTGGGCGTGACGTACATCCCCGAGCTGCTGTCCCCGCGGCAAACTTCGCTTGCCATCTCGGTGGTATATGGTGCGTTTTCCGTGGCAATGGTCTTTGTCACTTCGATCGGCAAGTTTGTGGCCGACACGCTCGATTGGCACGTGGCCATGTACGGCACGCTTGCCTTTGCCGTTCTGATATGCGGAGCGCTCGTGATGTTTATGCCGCGCGCCGGACAGACCGACGAACCTGCCACCTTTCGCGAGCAGGCGGGTCTGCTATGCGAGCCGTGCATCATCACCGGCATGCTCATCTTTTTGTTTGGTGTGGGCTCGGTCTACGTATTCTACGGCTACGTTACGCCTTATCTTGAGCAGATGCTGGGTATGGGCACTGTTCAGGCGAGTACCACGCTTATGGTCTATGGCGTGTTCTGCCTGATCTCGAACATCCTGGGCGGATGGATCGATGCGCGCTTTGGCATGAAGGCGCTGCTTGTGACGTTTGTGCTGCAGGCTGCAGCGTTACTCGGGCTGTTTGCTGTGGGCGGCACCATGCCGCTCGCACTGGTCTTTGTCTTTAGCTTGGCGCTGCTCATGTACCTGTTCTCGGTGTCGTGCATCACGCACTTTATGGACGTGGCACGCAGCCGCCATCCCAAGTCGATGGTACTCGCAAGTTCGGTTGAGCCCATGGCGTTTAACGTCGGCATTTCGTTTGGCACCGCGGTGGGCGGCGCCGTGGTAAGCAGCGTTGGCATTGCGTACGTGGGCGCAGTGGGCGCCGCGTTCTCGCTTGTGGCCTGGGCCCTCACGCTGGTGACGATTAAGTTGGCTCGCTGGGAGCGTCGCCGCGGGTAGCGCAATTGCAGCCAAAAGCCGCAGCACCGCCCGCCATCTTTTGACCGCCTGGCGTTCGCTCCCGCAGCCGTGCAACACGTCGCCTGCCGCCCAAGTCAGTATCTTTCCCGGCGCTATTTAACCACGCAAAACGCATCCTGTTAAGATTATCGCTATCGTTTTTCGCAATCTGAAAATCGATAGAATCGCAGGTAGAGCTTTCGTAGTCTGAAATGGTCAATCCACACGAAAGGGGTTTACCACATGGACAAGAAAGCAGTTGTAATCGCCGGGGCCGGCAGCACCCACACCCCTGGCATCATCCAGAGCCTATTGCAGAAGAAAAACGAATTACCGCTGCGCAAACTCGCCCTGTACGACATCGACGAAAAGCGCATGCATCTCGTCTACGACATCATGAAGCAGTTCATCGAGCAGGAAGCTCCTGACATCGAAGTTGTCGTGACGACCGATCCCGAAAAGGCATTCACCGATGTCGACTTCGTCTTCGCGCAAATCCGCCAGGGTGGCCTTCAGATGCGTCGCCAGGACGAGCGCATCCCTCTCAAGTACGGTTGCGTGGGACAGGAAACCTGCGGCGCCGGCGGTTCGATCTCCTATGGCATCAGGTCTATCCCCGGCGTCTTCGACCTCGTACGCTACGCCAAGAAATACAGTCCAGACGCCTGGATCCTCAACTATTCCAACCCCGCCGCAGTTGTCGCCGAGGCCACGCGTCGCGAGTTTGGCAACGACCATATCCTTAACATCTGCGATATGCCCACGGCTATCTTGCTCTCGTACTCTAAGATGCTTGGACTTCCCAGCTGGCGCGATATCGACCCCATGTATTTTGGACTCAATCACTTTGGCTGGTTTACCAAAATCTACGACAAGCAGGGGCGCGATCGTCTGCCGGAGCTTCGTCAGATGATTCTCGAGCACGGCATGGCCGTGAGCGACAAGCATCACAAGGACAAGGACTGGATGCACACCTGGGGTCAATACGTCAAGATTGTGAAGGACTATCCCGAGTATCTGCCCAACAGCTACCTGCAGTACTACCTGTACTCCAAAGACATGGCAGATGACATGGACCCCAACTGGACGCGCGCCGACAACGTCATCAACGGACGCGAGAAGGAGATGTTTGCCGAGCACGACAAGTACCTGGCAGATCCCGCCAATTACAAGAGCCCCGTACAGAGCTTCACGGTCTTTGGCGACTTTATCGTCGACGCAGCCGCCTCTATCGCCTACAACAAGTGCGAACGTTATCTCGTAATCGTCGAGAATAACGGCGCCATCCCCAATCTGCCCGACGACGCCATGGTCGAGGTTCCCGCCTACCTGCGCTCTTGGGGCCCCGAACCCATCAGCCAGCCTGCTATCCCCACCTTTTACAAGGGGCTTATCGAAGAGCAGAATGCCAGCGAAAAGCTCGCCGTCGACGCATATTACGAGCATTCCTACCAGAAGGCGCTCGAAGCCATCGCAATCAACAAGACCGTCCCTTCGACTACCGTCGCGCGCCAAATCCTCGACGACCTGATCGAAGCGAACGGCGATTATTGGCCGACCCTGTCCTAACTCCCCGCGCATCGAAGGAACATCATGAAAGAAAGCAAGCTCTACACCGAGTTCCAGAGACTCGGCAAGGTGCTCATGGCGCCGGTCCTCCTCCTGCCCGTTTCCGGCATTTTGGTCGGTCTGGGCTCCGCCCTTTCCAATGCTAACCTCATCTCGCTCTGCCCGTTTTTGGGCACCGAGCCGATGGTGATCTTTAGCACGCTCATCAAAGCAGCCGGCAACGTTATCAATGGTAACATCTCGGTTCTCTTTGCGATCTGCATTGCCTACGGTTACGCCAAGGCCGAGAAGGCGACCGCCGCACTCTCAGGCTTCATCGGCTACATGACCATGAACACGATCATGGGTCAGCTGCTTATCCTGCTGGGCATCATCGATCCCGCCAACCTGCAGACCGGTCAGAACGCCATCCTGGGCGTAACCACACTCGACACCGGCGTATTCGGCGGCATCATCATCGGCTTGGTAGTCGCGTGGATCCACAACCGATTCTATAAGGTGCAGCTTCCGCCGGTGCTCGGCATCTTCAACGGCACACGCTGCGTCCCCGCCCTCACCGTCGTTTTCGCGAGCCTGGTGGGCGTTGCGCTCGCCTTCGTGTTTCCGTTTGTGCAAACCGGCCTAAAGGCCGCCTCGACACTCATCGATTCCACCGGGGTGTTTGGCGCGTTCATCTATGGCTTCTCCGAGCGCATGCTTCTGCCCTTCGGCCTGCATCATTTCATCTACCTGCCGTTTTTCTTCACTTCTCTGGGCGGTAGCATCCAGGTTGACGGCCAGACCGTCGAGGGTGCTGTCAACATCTACAACGCCATGCTCAACACGCCCGGCATGATGTACGACATCGACATCTCAAAATACGTCATGAACGGCAAGGTGCTGTTCGCCATGTGCGGCCTGCCCGCGGCGGCGCTCGCCATCTACCACTGTGCCCGTCCCGAGAATAAAAAGAAGGTCGGCTCCCTCATGATCGCCGCCGTCATTCCGGCCGCCATCATGGGCATAACCGAACCGCTCGAGTACTCCTTCCTCTTTGTAGCGCCCGTACTCTATGTGGTCCACGCCCTGCTGTGCGGCATCGCGTATGTACTCACCTACCTGGTACAGTTCAATGTGCCCGGGCCTTCCGCCTTCGGCGGACCGCTCCTCTCGTGGATCTTCAACGGCATCATGAACGCCGACAAAGGCTCCAACTGGTTCTGGCTTATTCCGCTCGGCATCGCTTACTTCGGGATCTATTACGTGCTGTTCCGCACCTTTATCAAGAAATTTGACCTCAAAACCCCGGGCCGCGAGGATGATGACACGCAGGCAGCGGATGACACGTCGGCCATCGACTCCAAGGCACCTGTCCAGGTAAGCGACCTCATCCCGCAGATCGTGGATGCCGTGGGCGGCGCCGATAACATCTCGGGCGTCAACGCCTGCTTCACCCGCCTGAGGCTCAGCCTCAAAGACACCGCCCTGGTCAAGGACGATAGCGTCTTCACCAAAAACCTCGGCGCCAGTGCCATCGTGCACGTTGGCGGCGGCGTTCAGATCGTTTACGGCAATAAGGCTTCTGTCTACAAAGTCGAAATGAGAGAATACTTGGGCATGGAATAAATCCGTCCCATAGCTTCACCACAATGCTCCGGAGATGGCATATCCGCTCCGGGGCATTATTGTTTGGAGTGATTTGAATGTCGATGTACGAGGTCTATTCGAACCTCAGGTCTTGTATCGAAGACGTCGAGAAGGGCGGCAGCCTTGACGCCCACATCGCACTCTACGCCCTTTCCCATCACGACGAGGTCCCAGAGCTCTCAATAGAAGAACTTGCCCGCGCATGCAATACATCGCCCGCGACCATCTCGCGCTTCTGCAGGCGCGTAAACGGCTCGAGCTTTCGATCGTTCAAAGAGCAAGTTGACGACTTCAACGCTTGGCTCCAGCGTGAGACAACCGAGACAAGGGCTCATAAGCAAATCGATATACCCTGGTATTTCGATATCGTAGAGACCTCTTTGCTTGAAACAAAACGCCTGCTCACTGAGGATCGACTCGAGCGGGCCGTTGACTGGCTTCTCGATGCGCAAAATGTCTACGTATACGGAAGCTCATTCTCCAATCTCGTCGCCCGCTCACTCTGCGAAAAGCTGAGCCGCGTAAACCGACTGTGCTTCTCATTTGGCTCCGTCAAGGGACAGGAGACGTCGCTCTGTCTGCTCCAACCCGACGATCTAACCGTCTTTGTATCGTTCTCAGGGAAGACGAGCCATATCTTCAATCTTTACGTTGAGGCCAAGCGGCGAGGTTGCCGCGTTATTTGGATATCGAGCAACATGGCATTCGATAACAACGGGGCACGTGAGCTCTTGCTACCCGTAAGCGCGGAGTCACTCAGCGAGTACTCGACCGCCCTGGTAGAGGGCATGAGCCTACAAAGCGCGGTTAACGCTCTGTATATCAGCTGTGCAAATCGACTTCGGGCGCAGCGCTAGCCGCAAACACGCTAGGACCGAAAAGAACGCACCTCACCATCGCAAGGCTTCCGAATACACGATAGGCAGTGCCAAAAGAGAGCAGCAAGCGCATCATGTACTTGCCCATTCGCCCCAAAACAGCACAGGTCGGCGCCCGATTGAAGAATCGGACGCCGACCTGTATTAATCTTGATCGTGTGTTTGGGGCGTTTATTCCATACCCAGCAGCTCGCGCATCTGGGTTGCGTAGTTAGATGCCATGTTGCCGTAGACAATCTGCACGCCGCCGTTAACATGCACGATGCCACGCGCTTCGAGCTTTTCGGTAAACTCGGCGTCATCAACCACCTTGTCACAGTCATTGAGCTGGATGCGCAGACGGGTGAAGCAGGCCTCGACAGACTTAATGTTGTTGTCGCCGCCCACTGCCTCAACGATGGCGGGAATGAGGTCGCTGATCACGGTCTTGGGAGCCTTTTCGGCCTCATCGTCGGACTCTTCCTCGCGGCCGGGGGTCTTAAGGCCCTTCTTAAGAATGATGAACTTGAAGACGAAGTAGTACACCACGAAGTAGATGGGGCCGAGGAACAGGATAACCTGCCAGTTGGAGCCCTTGGCTGCACCCATAATGCCGTTAAAGATCAACGACAAGAGCGGGCCGCCAAAGGATGCGGAGCCGGCCACGTTGAACTGCAGGATATAGGTCAGCGCATAGGCAAGACCAGCCATGAGAGCGTGGAACACGTAGAGGATGGGCGCGATAAACAGGAAGGAGTACTCGAGCGGCTCGGTAATGCCGGAGAGGATGCAAGGCACCACGATGGCAATCATGAGCGCTGCGGTCTTCTTCTTGTTCTTGGGAAGCGCCGTCTTGTAGAAGGCGAGTGCAGCACCGGGCAGGCCGAACATGGCGAAGATAACCTTACCGTTCATGACAAAACGGCTGACCTCGATGTTAAACGGCGTGCTAGGAGAGCCCAGGATCGCGTTGTAGATATTGATAGCGCCCTGAACGGTCTGGCCGTCGATGGTCTCGACGCCACCGAGCGACGTGAAGAAGAACGGTAAATAGACAAAGTGATGCAGACCAAAAGGCAGGAGCATGCGCTCGCCAGCGCCGTAGACAAATGCACCAAAGGCACCCGTAGTCTTGATGAACTCGGACAGCGCACCGAGAGCGTTCTGGATAAACGGGAAAACAAAGGACATGACCAATGCGAGGACACTGCATGAGAGCAGCGTTACCGCCGGAATAAAGCGCGTGCCGTTGAAGATGGAGAACACGGCAGGCAGCTCAATCTTGTAGTAACGGTTATGCAGCCATGCGACGATTGCACCCACCAGAAGACCGCCGATAACGCCCGTGTCGAGCGTGGTGATACCGAGGATCGTGCTCTGACCCGTCGTAAGATTGGCGGGATCGATAACGCCGGTCGCCGTGAGGAACGTGCCCATCACGGAGTTCATGCACATGTAGCCCAAAAAGCCACAAAGCGCCGCGGTAGCCTTCTCGGACTTGGCGAAGCCATAGGCGAGACAAATCGAGAAGATAACCGGGATGTTGCTCATAACGATGCCGGCTGCGGCCTTAAGAATCGAAAAGAAAATCGCAAAGCCCGGAGCAGCAAGCCAGGGAACAGCTGCCGTAAGGGTGGGGCTGGTAAAGGCATTGCCAAAGCCCTGAAGGATGCCGGCGATTGGCAGGATCAGGACAGGCGTCATGAGGACTTTGCCCAGGCGCTGGAACTTTGCCAGCAGCTCATCTTTGTTCATGGGATACCCCTCTTAAAGAAACGGGGCGTGCAGTTCTACAACCCACACGCCCCATAACAGTTATCAAACGCTATGGAACTAGCTACTTAAGCTCCGGCCAGTAATCCTTATTGGCCTCGATGAGCTTATCGAGCACCTTACGCGCCTTCTTTGCGTCACCGACCAGACGATTAAGCGTGAGTGCCTGCAGGGCCTTCTCGTAGGAACCCTCCATCCAAGCCTCAACAGTCAGGCGCTCATAGGCGTACTGGTTCTCCATAAGACCGCGATAGAAGGTGCCAATCTTGCCAACAGCATAGGGCTGCGGGCCATTGGCGCCCACGCTTGCCGCGACCTCGACCATGGCGTCATCGGGCATACCCTCGATAATGCCGTTGTTGGGCACGATGACAATGAAGGTCTTATTGGTGTTGCGATAAATGGCCGAGGTGATTTCCACGATCATATCGCCATGAGCATCGTTCTGCACAACCGAGGAGTTCTTTGCGGTGCCGACTTTGGCAACACGCTCGCACTCGGCGAACACGCGCTTCTCACGACCGTTGATAACCTCGTCGGAGCGAGTGTAGTCGGGGTCGAGGTGAGCGACCTTGTACTCGGGATACAGATAGTACTGCAGATAAGTGTTGGGCAGATAGTCGGGGAAGTCCTCGAGCATGTCCTTGACCATGGCGTAGGTATCAAGCCAGGACTGGTCACGCTGCTCGGCATCGGCAGGAAGGAAGCCGTTCTTCTCCGTGTACTCCTTAATCTGCGGGACGAGGTCATGGCCCTCTTCATCGTAGATGTGCTTGAACCAACCGAAGTGATTGAGGCCAAAGTACACGGGCTCCGTCTTGCTCATATCGCGACCGAGCAGGCGACCGTAAGAGCGCATGAGGTTGACAGGCTGGTCGCAGATGTTGAGAACGCGATGCTCATCGGGCAGGACGCGCTCGAGACCATATGCCACAATAGCAGCCGGATTGGTGTAATTGATAATCCACGCCTCCGGGCTATGGGCGCGAACGTCGTTGACGATCTCAACCATGTCATGCATGGAGCGCATACCGTAAGCCATGCCGCCAGGGCCCACCGTTTCCTGGCCGATGATTCCCATATGCAGCGGAATCTTCTCGTCCTTGCTACGCATCTCGTAGCCGCCGGTACGAATCTGGCAGAGCACAAAGTCGACGTCGGTGTAAGCCTCGTCCTTATCGGTGGTGTAACCAAACTCCACACCGGGCTCCTCTTCGGCGAAGAGGATCTTGCCAAACTCGCCGATCGGACGCTGGCGCTCGGCATCGATGTCATAGAGCATCACGCGGTTCAGCGGCAGAATGTCCATGTGCTTGGTCAGGGCTTTAAGAATGCCAGGGCACCACGTGGAGCCGCCGCCAACGATCACAATATTGAGCTTATCCTTCATGTTCCGTCCCTCCAGGGTTGGCTGATCGGTGTTCTCGAAGACCTTGGGCTCCGCGGCTGTCCTCGGCTTGCTTCGTTTCGATTGGTATTTTGCGACATAAGGTCATTTGCAAGTCCCCGTGTGGGCCAATGCGAAACGGGGACACATGATTTCGCTCACGACACAGATATGTGTAGGCAGACACGCGCGTTTGCCCAGTTCATGGGCAATAGGCAATCTTGACCGATTACCGATTTCTCACCTGGCTACACAAAGCGGTACCATATGTACGGCGAGGTGCGAGGGGCTGAAACATCTTATGAAAGATCAAGAATCTTTTTATGATCATGTGCGAGCTGGCGAGAGCAAGCTCAACGATCTCGAAAGCGAGATCATGCGCTACATCATCGAGCTGCGTGATGATATTGACGATGTCACGCTTAAGAGCGTTGCCGAACGGTTCTTCGTCGCTCCCAATACAATCGTCAGGCTTGCCCACAAGCTTGGCTTCTCGGGGTTTACGGAGCTCAAACAATCGTATTCCGCCTCGCTCGATCGCAATCGATTCACTATCGAGGCACTTCCTCTTGATACCCAGCTCGTACAGACCAAAGATCTGCTTAACGACCGGGTCATCGATTCGGTTGTGAGTCTTATCCAGGACGCCTCGCATATCGTGTTCTTCTGCTCGGGCTTTTCGAAATACCCGTGCCTCGAGATGGCTGAAAAGCTCAAAATAATGGGCAAGAATACCGACACGCTCAGTGAACGCCACGTCATGAGGCATTACGCAGAACTCCTCGGCAAAAACGACCTGGTCTTCAGCGTTTCCGTAAGCGGCGAGACGCAGGTGTCTATTGACGCCACATCGATAGCCAAAACGCGCGGGTGCAAGGTCGTCACGCTCACCGGCTTTTCTCGAAATTCCCTCTCGAAACTAGCCGACTACCCCATCTACACCGTGCAAAAAGAAATCCGCTTGGGCAGCATGGACCTCGACAGTCGATTGATGTTCTATTACGTTTTCGAATTGATATTTGAGCGCTACTTCAAACTGGCCAAGAAATAAAACTTGGCATGCGCCCGGCTTCGACTCTTTAGCAGCCTTCTATATGAAAGGTATCGCCCTATGCAACGCGTACTGTTTATCTGCCATGGGAACATCTGCAGATTCAGAAAAATGCCTAGCTAGTTAGGATCCCGGCGAACCATATCGCGTACCTTACGACGTTTTTACGACTTTGAGCCCCGATGCGATATTGCCGTGATGGAGAAAAGCAACTCCTTTCGCCTTTCCCCAGTAGCTGAAGAACGGAGAATCGAGCATAAGCATTCCTTTCCGGTCGTCTCAAACCTCTGCAATTTGGAGGGTAAATCGCGAAAGCTAATATCTCAAACACCAGAAAAATCAAGTCGATGACCTCGCTCAACATTCACGATGCCCACCATCGCATGCTAGTTACAAGAAGCGGATGCACTAGTATTCTTTCAATCGACTTGCAAACCCCTTCAAGCGTCCAACGCAATGGCGTGCTTTCAGACGCAACGCCTCCTTGCGTCCGCATTATTGCTTTGTTAGACTCTACGGAAGAATTCAGCGCAGGCCCATATGCCAAGCCAGCGCCCCGGAAAGGAAAAGGATTCGTGAAGCTGTAGACGATACATATCGACGCCAATTTGCAAATTGCCATCTATCCAAGAATAAATCTGGCTGCACATTTGTCGTATCGTCTTTTCACTGATCCTCGTATATCCTAAACACTACCCTTGCGAGCATTGCCGTCGACTCATTTTCTTTCAGCTTGACTCGAGTCGACGGGCGTTCACGTTGGTCGGAACGAGCCAATCAGAGCATATGCGGCAAAACGCGGCCTCCCATGCCGAGGAGGCACAATGTCAAGAACCAATTTGAACAGCTCCACCACCCTCGTTCTTTCCCATATTACTTATGCATATCCTGGCAGCGCAATGCCCGCACTCGACAACGTGTCGGCGACATTTGCCCCCGGCTGGCACGGCATCGTCGGAGACAACGGGTGCGGGAAATCAACTTTCGTCCGCATTGCGTGCGGACTTCTGATTCCAGATCGCGGCGTCGTTTCACCGCGTCTCGTCTCCGCATATTGCGCGCAAGAAGCCGGAGTCGAACCGCCCATGCTCTTCGATTTTGCGTGCGACTTCGCCCCGGCGACCACGCACCTCAGAAGGATGCTCCGCATCACCGATGATATGCTCTGGCGTTTTTCCGAGCTCTCCGGTGGCGAGCAGAAGAAAATTCAAATAGCCGTCGCGCTTTGGCAGAATCCCGATCTTCTGGCAATGGATGAACCGACTAACCATGTGGACGCAGAATGCAGAAGGCAGATTTGCAAAGCACTCGCCGAGTACAAGGGTATTGGCCTCCTCGTCTCGCACGACCGTGCGTTGCTCGACTCCTTGGCAAAGGACTGCCTGTGCTTTGAGTCGGGGCACGTCACCATGCGCCCCGGCAACTACTCCCAAGCTCGCTCGCAGGCGAATCTGGAGCGCGAAAGCGCGGCGCGGGCCAAATCGATTGCGCGATCCGAAGAAAAGCGCATGAAGGCTGAGTATATCAGGCGCGTTGAAAACGCCTCACGGTCCGCATCCAAGAGAAGCGCCCGTCATGTCGATCCGAAGGATCACGACGCGAAAGCACGAATCAAACTCGCCATTCTCACTGGCAGAGACGGCGTTGCGGGCAAGCTCGCTTCGCGCATGGACTCCCGAATCCAGCGCACGCAAGCCGCCGTCGACGCCCACCATGTCGAAAAGCGCTACGAAAGCACCTTGTGGATGGAAGCGCAACCCAGCCCGCGCAAAACACTGATTCACGTCAGCTCAGATCGCATACCGTGCGGCCCGAGGCAATCTTTGCGGGTTCCCGAGATTTATCTGGGAAATACCGATCATCTGGGCATAAGCGGCCCCAACGGAGCGGGGAAAACAACACTGGTCAAGCATATCCTGGAGATATTGGAAGGCCGCAAGGCCACGGGATTGGACATTCGCACGCTGTATATCCCTCAGGAAGTCGACGATTCATCCTCAATTGAATTCCTCTCGGAAATCAAGGACCTGCCCCAAGCCGAACGTGGAGCCCTGCTTTCGATCGTTGCGCAACTCAATTCGGATCCCGAACGAATATTGTCCGGCGAGAACATCAGCCCGGGGGAGCTGCGGAAGCTCATGCTCGCCCGCGGTATACTAGATGCCCCCGAAATCATCGTCATGGACGAACCCACGAATCACCTGGACCTGCACTCGGTGGAGGCACTCGAGCGAGCGCTTTCCGCCTTTCCCGGCGCGCTTGTTTTGGTGAGCCATGACGAGCAGTTCCTCTCGGCCTCATGCCCCCTCCGCTTGGATTTGGCCCCAGAAGAGGAGCACACTATTGGTCAGCCCCTCCTCTAGCGCTCAGGCATGTCTTCTGCAAGCCGCCTTCTTCTGATATCCCCTCCCCCGTTTTGCAAGCAACTCAGCGCAAATGGCCCATCCCCCTCAGCCTGAAGGCTCAGCGACACCAACGATACCGACGATTCAATATCTGGATGTCCATATTTGCCCCATCTGGGTGATTATTAAATTGTGTTTGTTCCGTGATTGAATACTTTGTCATCATTACGCCCCACTTCTTCTCATCAGAGGACGTCGAGAACGACAGGTCCTTGCGAAATAATCCCAGCTCAGAAGCTTATGGCATGATGTGCTCACCGAGTGCTCGATGACGGTTGACGAATCGTCGGTAATATCCAATTTTTGGAAAGAGGTGTGTATGACCCGACCGAAGATCATGCGCGGACCGTTTGAATGCGGCTCCATCTCAACAACCAGTACGGCAATGTCGTCTATAAAGGAGTCTTCGGCGAGCATGCCGACTTGTTCTGAACGAGCTGTTCGACATGCCCTGAAGGCCGAAGAGATGTTCTCTCGCGTCATGTATCGCCAGATTCTTTGTGCCCACACGAAGCTCCATGGGGCAATGTTTGGGGACGATGATCTTCATGCCGCAACAAGAAATGTCGAGGAGATCTTGCGCAACGTCCTGCGCCTCTATCTCGATGTCCACGGCGAGCCGCAACGCGGAGTCAGCAAATAATTGGATTGAGAGGAGTTCGAGTATGAGGAAATTGAATCAGTTTATGAAGTTCGATTGGGAAGCTTTTGCGAAAGGCAAGCGTTTCCTTTGTGTCGGAGGTGGTAAATGGGTTGATTAAAACACCAAAGAGCATCGCGGCACCAAGATCGACGTGGTGATCACAACCGATAACACGCAGTATCACCAAAACGAAGGCGAGGTGGTCAGCAATCGTTTCGAGAAGCTTTCCATCAAGGTTTCGAACGATATCGAGATTCCCGTCAATCAGCACGTCATTCCCACCGGCGTGGTCGCAAAGGTTTACGGTGATTATCGCAACCAGTTGTCCATCACGGCGGACGGCATTACCGTCATCCCCGCGAAGGGCTAGGTGATTGTGGTGCGTTACTCCAGTGGCGCACCGGCGATCGTGTATTCGACCCCCAGCGCAAAGCTTTGTGTGCTGGGGGTCGCTTTATTTGCGGTCGCCGCGTGCGTTTATTGCATCGGGCTATTCGTGAACACCATTCTTGCGCCCATCGCCATAGAGCCCAGTACGGTGATGGCGTTTGGCGGCAACCTTACCTCCGCAGCGGCCACTCTTAGCCTCGCTGGGACCATGTTGTTTGCGGGAGGGATCACACATTACGTCATGCTATCTGAATCAACACGGTTGCATGCACGCATTAGGAAGGGGCTCTTTGATCCACGTTACGGGAATCCTCTACACCTGCGAGAAGGCGAGCTTCTTCCCGACATCTCTTGCAAAGAGACGGCTCCTGGACAGTTCGAGCTCGCCATCTCAACCTCATCCTCAACGGCAGAAGAAATATCGAAGATGGGACCTAGCATTAGCTCCCGACTTCGCGGAAGGTTCTCCCGCTACGCCGTCGTACTTGCCGAAGCAGACGTCGCATGCAATCAAGTGACCTTCTTCCTTGAAGATGTGACGTTGCATCGAGAGATCAAGGCATCGCGTGTCGAGGATTTGTGCCCGGCGAACGCCTACGAATTCCGCGTTCAAAACGGCACGAGCATCGACCTCCGCACCTCCGGTTCCATGCTCATCGCTGGAAAGACCACGGGCGTGATCGCCCTCTTGCTCCAAGCCCTGTTGGCTGGTCCTGACGGACACGGATCGCAAGTCCTCATCATAGACCCCAAGCAGGCCGAGCCCTCCCGACTTCCTCGCGTGGTTTCACTGAATGCTGACGGGGACGCTCGCGCAATCCTGTCTGCGTTATCACGGTTCGCCGACAGCATCAAAGAGCGACAGAGCTTCCTCAACGACAGGTCGACAGAGACGGGAGACGCCGTGCACTGGTGAGATGCGGGGCTTCACGTTTCGCTTCTCTTCATGGATGAGTACGTGGCACTCCGCACGCTGTTTCCCAAGCGCGCGAGCAAGGAGGACCCCGATTACTGCCTCGCAACGTTTGATGGGCTGGTGAAGCGCATCGTAACGATGGGGGCGAGCGCGGGCTGCTACGCCATCATCTCGATCGCCGAGGCGTCTGTTGAGGAGGGGGGCTTGCCGTCGATGCTGCGCTCGGCGTGCAGCACCCGCGTCCTCTTCAAGCCGACGCTTCCCGAGGCGCGGCTCATATGGGGCGCGGAACGCCTGCTCGACCTCGGTGCACCTCGCACCTTCTCCCCGGGCGACGCTTGGTTCAGCAGTACGGACGGGGCGCACGACCGCATCGGCTTTGTGCATTTTCCGATCATGGACTTCCCCGTGTACCGCGAGCTTGGGCGGCTCCTTGACCTGTACTTCAGAGAATAACCACCGCGGGGTCCGCTTCGCGCAGCAAAAGCGGACCCCGTCGATTGTTCCATTACTTGAAATTCTGCTCATTTATGCGCCTTGGGGAGCTTGTTATCCCAAGGCGCACCCTCGGGCGCGTTCCAAAATCGTCCCGAAATAGCTCATTTACGAGAAAGGACTCGGAACCATGACCAATTCTCTGCCCATGAAGACCCGCGCGATGATGTACGAGCAGCAGCTCGATCACCTGCCCCGTCTTGTGGACGAAATGTACCGAAGAATCGAAACACTCGCCCCGAAGCGCTATGCGGGCATCGTGCACGACAGCGACACGACGGACGCGGGACGTCCGGCAGCCGCGCATCTTCACGTGATGATGGAGTTCCAGAATCCGCGCTCGCTCAATAGCATCGCGAAGCTCCTTGGAGATAAACCTGAGCGCATCGAGGCTTGGAAGGCAGGTGTGGAAAACGGTTTTTCCTACCTGTGCCACAGAACGGATGGCGCACGATCCAAGCATCAGTACGACCCCAAAATCGTGCGCTCCAATTTCGATTACCCAGCGCTACTTGCTTCTATTGAGTCGCGCGTTGCTCGAACGAGGTCCCATAGCAGCATCAAAGTCCTTCTCGATGACCTTCTCGAAGGTCGTATCGACAAGGAGTCCTTGATCTCTCAGCTCTCCGGATCCGAATATGCCCGGACATAGCGTCAGATCGAAGACGTTTATGCACGCCGCCTTCAGGTTCAGGCCCGGGAATGGCGGGGGTTGATGCTCAAGGGCGAAAGAAGGGTGGAATCAGTTTGGATCTTCGGGCCTGCTGGAACGGGGAAGTCCACCCTCGCAAAGCTCTATGCGAAGCGGAAGGGCGAACCGTTCTTCGTCTCTGGATCTACGAGAGACATCTTTCAGGGGTATGAGGGCAAGCACACGGTGATTCTTGACGAACTTCGTCCCTCATCCATCCCCTACGCCGACCTGCTTCGCATCACGGATCCCTATGCGATGGAGCATGAGGTGATGGCACCGTCCCGATATTCCGACAAAGCGATAGCCGCCGATCTCGTAATCGTCACGACGCCCTACAGCCCCTTGGAATTCTATGGAGAACAGATGCGCCGATCCGCGACTTATCGTCCGCAAAACGATGTCGACGGATTTGGTCAACTTGAGAGGCGCCTCTCCGTCGTTGCGGAGATGCAGACGAGGGAGATCTGTCTCTCTGAGTTTAGGCACGATCTCGACGGATACTGGCCGGTCGAAGGTTCCTCTCGTACAAACCCATATTCGAGTTATGCGCGAGGACTCGCCCCCTCGTCCTGCGCCAACGCTCTTTATAAAGAGCTTCTCGACACCGTTTCGCACTTGACAGCTTAACCAATCGGGCCCCGTGCGATAATCTTGAAATATCGCATCGGGGCTCTTTTCTGAACAGGAAGGAGCCTGCTAGTGACTGTGAGAAAAGACAGCAAAGGGCGAATCCTCAGACGCGGGGAAAGCCAGAGAAAAAACGGCCGTTACTGCTTCATGTATGTGGATGCAAGAGGTAAAACGCGGAGCGTCTACTCGTGGACCTTGACAACTCATGATCTAACTCCGAAGGGGAAGAAAGCCAGTCCGTGCTTGCGCGCGTTGGAGCATGAGATCCAGCGCGATCTGCTTGATAAGGTCGCGCCGAACAATATGACAGTCTACGAACTCGCATCTCGTTACACTGAAACAAAGACTGCCGTGAAACAATCCACTCGAGCCGCCTACAAGACAATCCTCAATTTTCTTGCTACAGATGAATTCGGCTCGCGACGAATATGCGGTGTCACCTCCCTTGATGCCAAGGAATGGCTCATCAACCTGCAAAAAATCCACGGCAAGCGCTATAGCACAATCCATAGCATCCGTGGTGTTCTGAGACCGGCGTTTCAACTGGCAGAGGAGAACAGCCTGATTCGCCGAAATCCCTTCTATTTCGAGCTCGCAACGATACTGACAAACGACATGGTTACACGCAAGGCCTTGGCCACTAACCAAGAACGCAGATTTCTTGCTTTCGTGGAGGGCGATGAACACTTTCACCGCTATCGTGACGCCATCTACATCCTTCTAAATACGGGCCTGCGCATTTCTGAATTCTGCGGTCTTACCGTCGAAGACCTTGATTTCAAAAACGGAAGCATTCGGGTAAACAAGCAACTTCAGCGGACCAGCAACATGCGATACTACATCGAACGTCCCAAGACGGAGAGCGGGATCCGCTATGTTCCCATGACTCAAGCCGTGACAGAGTGTTTCAGGAGTATCCTTGCGCAACGTCTAAAGCCTTCGAGTGAGCCGGTCGTTGACGGTGTTAGCGGTTTTCTGTTTCTTGATAAAAACGAGATGCCGCGTGTTGCCCTGCACTGGGAGAAGTACTTCCACCACGCGATAGAGAAACATAATCGCATCTACAAGGATGAGCTTCCCAAAATCACACCACATGTCTGCCGACATACCTTCTGCTCGAAGATGGCACGCAGGGGAATGAACCCTGCGAAGCTAAAATGCATCATGGGCCACTCCGACATCAACGTGACTTTTAACACATACACCCATCTTGATTTCGACGACGTCAGAGAGGATATGCTGAAAATTGGATGCAAAGGACGGTCAACATTGTGACAACAAGTCGTAAACCCTCGTTCTTTACGACAATTCTTACGACGCTGGAAAGAAGAATAATCCGCTCATTTATGAATCAATTTGATATTCTGTCCTTGACGAGGGATCAAAAAGCAGTGCGATTATCTGCGAAAACTCTGATATTCGAGAGGTTTTAGCCAATGCGCAAAATCCTATTTGTCTGTCATGGGAACATCTGTCGCTCGACGATGGCTGAGTCGGTGTTTGCCGAGCTGGTGCGCCGTGCTGGGCGCGAGGCGGAGTTCGTCATTGATTCTGCCGCGACCTCGACCGAGGAGATTGGCAACCCTCCGCATCATGGCACCGTCGCCAAGCTGCGCGAGGTCGGGATTCCCGTCGTTGCGCACCGCGCGCGCCAGGTTCGTCGCGCGGAGTATGGTGACTGGGACCACATCGTCTATATGGATGCCGAGAACGCGCGCGGCCTGCGTCGCATCTTCGGCGACGATGCCGACGGCAAGATTTCGCGGCTGCTGGATTGGACCGATCGCCCCGGCGACGTCGCCGATCCCTGGTACACCGGCAACTTCGATGCCACCTACCGCGATGTGCTCGCCGGCTGCACGGCCATGCTCGAGCAACTGTAGGCGCCCGGGCGGCGCGGATGCGTGAGCCACGCCATCGGCATAAAATGAGCGTGGATAATCTCCCGCATACAAATTGAGCGTGGATAATCTCCCACTTTGAACGCAAAACGGCGCTCTAAACGGGAGATTATCCACGCTCATTATCTTGGTGGGAGAAAATCCACGCTCGATTACTCGTCGACGATCTCGGCGAGCCAGACGTTCAACGTATCGACCTCGGGGCAGCAGAACTTTGCCGTACCGGGCTCGTTGCCGGGCACGGTTCCGCCGTAGCGCAGGATGTCGATATAGGGAAAGCCCACATGGCAGGCCATGGAGCACATCTTGCCGCGATCGCGGTCGAAGTCGAAGACGTCGCCGGGCTTGTGGCCATGGTGGCAGCGGCACGTGCCCAGCTGGTCCACGCAGCTAATGCGGATACGTGGGCGCTTGCCGCGTGGCGCGCCGAGCGACTTGCCCTCGCTCGCGGGCTCGGGGCCGCTTTCGCTGGCGCTACTCATGGTCGATCACATCCAGGCAAGCCTCGATGGGCAGGCCGGCAGACTTGTCCTCCTGGTCAGCGTTGCGCTCGATAAGCTCGGCCACCACACGCATGGCATCGGCCGTTGCGTGCTGCAGGCTCCAGCCAGCCATAACGCGACCGACGAGCACCGCCGAGAACGTGTCACCGGTGCCCGGGAAATAGACCGGGATCAGGTCGAAGGGAATCGTGAAGTACTCCCCCGCCACGTGGTCGTAACCGATGACGGCGTTCGTGCCGTCGACCACAGCGCTCGTAATGACCACCGACTTGGCGCCCAGCGCGCGCATGGCGTCCACAAGGGCGTGGGCCTCGTCAGGCGTGATTTGCTCGGCAATGGGCGTGTCGGTGAGCAGGCACGCCTCGGTATAGTTGGGCACCGCATAGTCGGCGCACTCGAGCAGATGCCTCATGAGACCGATCGTGGACTCGGGCACACCGGCGTAAAGTTTGCCGTTGTCGCCCATGATGGGGTCGACGAATACCTTGGTGCCCTTTTGCGCGCGGCGGTGGCAAAAGTCTGAGATGATGCGCGTCTCTTCTTCGGTCACGATAAAGCCAGTGGAGATGGCGTCGAACTCAAAGCCGAGCTCTTCCCAGATGGCGAGACTCTGACGCACGTACTCCGTGGTGTCGTGGATGTAGAACTTGGGGTAGTTGAGCGTATCGGACACAAGTGCCGTCGGCAGGTTGTGGATACGGTAGCCCATGTGCGACAGCACCGGAAGCATGGCGGAAAGCGCGACCTTGCCATAGCCGCACATATCGTTGATCAGCAGCAGCTGAGTGTTCTTCATGAGTGTCCCCCTTGGGTCGGGAGCGGCGCGGCGGCGCCACAGTGCGACTAAGTGTAGCGCAGGGAACGCTACGGACGAAAGCTTGCGCCGTGGAGGACAGTTTGTTGCGGAAAGGTTTCGGAAACGAGGGGCTAGCCTGCTTCATTGCGGCCCATTCGCCGCCACTCATTCAGTGCCATTTCAAAACTACACCGGATTACGGGGCTGAACCTGAATGAGCCAACCACACCCCTTATTTTCAAATCATAGCGAACCTTCTACCTGCGGTTTTCTTTTTACCAATTTCGGCATGGTCGGCAATCCGTCATTCAGCCCCGTAATCCGGCATAGTTTTTAAGTTAGTCGTTGGGGACGTTCTTAAACGACTAGTCAAACAAGAACGTCCCCAACGACTATCCCAACAAGGGCAACGCCGATGTTTTGGCGAAGTCAGCGAAAACCCGCCAGAGTGAGCAAGGTGCCTTGAAACGAGGCGGCATTGACCTTCTGGTCATGCCGCCGAAGTTGAAAGGCAGATTGCCGCTCTGGCGGGTTTGCAGCGTCGAGCCGTTACGCGGTTTGGTAAAACCGCGTAACCACTAGTTTGGTACCTTGACTTTGATTTCTCACGCTCCTAAATTGGTTAGGCACAAAACAATTCCACTACCTAACTAAAGAAAGGAGCAGCACTAATTTATGTGCGATGAACCTCTTAGCCTTTGTTCGCACGAGCCCGGCGGCGACCCGTCACAGCCGGCGGATGTATCCGAAGCGGCTAGCTCGGAAGACAAGCTTGCCAAGCGCATCCTCAATAACCTGGGCTTTTGCGGCCATTACATGCATTTTCATGGCGGAGGCGTGTCCGGCAAGGCGCCCATCATCTGCCTACTGGCCAAGCAGCCCGGCGGCGAGATGTCGCAGCAGGAACTCGGCATGCACTTCGGCCTCAAGCCGGGGTCGCTTTCCGAGATCCTGTCCAAGCTCGAGCTCAACGGCCTCATTGAGCGCAGCCGTAACCCCAAGGATCGACGGCAACTCACCATTCGCCTGACCGAAACCGGCCGGGAAAACGCCCGCATCGACCAGGCGGCCCGCATCCGCTTTAGAGAACGGGCCTTTAGCGCGCTCACCCACGACGAGCGCGAGCAGCTCGCCGAAATGCTCGATAAAATCCGCAAAACCTGGGAGGAACTGGATGATTAAAACCCTTATGGGCAGCATCCGCGATTACATGAAGGTCACGATCGCCACGCCGCTGCTGGTGCTTGGCGAGGTAATCTGCCAGATGATGATCCCGTTTATCACCGCCGACATGATCGACGCCATCAAGGACGGCACCGCCGTTACCGAGATGCTGCCCACCGCCGGCCTTCTCGTACTCATCGCGCTGACGTCACTCGCCTTTGGCGCCGCCGCGGGCATCACCTGCAGCCATGCCAGCTGCGGCTTTGCCAAGAACCTGCGTCGCGACCTGTTCTACAAGATCCAGACGTTCAGCTTCGCCAACATCGATGAGTTCTCGACCTCCTCGCTCGTCACGCGCCTCACCACCGACATCAACAACGTGCAGCAGGCCTTTATGATGCTCATCCGCATCGCCGTGCGCTCGCCGCTGGTGCTGGTCTTTGCCTTTACCATGGCATACGCCATGGGCGGCAGCGTCGCCATGGTCTACCTGGTCATCATTCCGCTGCTGGGCTTTGGCCTGTTCTTTATCATCTATAAGGTGCGCCCGATCTTTACCCGCGTGTTCCGCAAGTACGACGCGCTCAACGAATCGGTCGAGGAAAACGTCACCGGCATGCGCGTGGTCAAGAGCTACGTGCGCCAGGACTACGAGAAGGAGAAGTTCGCCACCGCCGCGCGCGACGTCCAGATGGACTTCACCCGCGCCGAGAAGTTGCTCGCCTTCAACAACCCCATGATGAACATCTGCGTCAACGGCGCGTTCGTCGTCATCATCTACCTGGGCTCCAAGCTCATCATCACGAGCCAGGGCACCCTGTTCGATGTGGGCCAGCTCTCCTCCATCTTTACCTACGGCTTCCAGATTCTGATGAGCCTAATGCAGCTGTCGATGATCTTTGTCATGGTGACCATGGCAGATGAGTCGGCGCACCGCATTACCGAGGTGCTGGCCGCCGAGCCCACGATCGCTAACCCGACCGAGCCCGTGCACGAGGTTGCCGACGGCTCCATCGACTTCGATCACGTGAGCTTTAAGTATTCTGCGCATGCGAAGCGCCAGGCGCTCGACGACATCGACCTGCACATTACGAGCGGCGAGACCATCGGCATCATCGGCGGTACCGGCTCGGCCAAGTCCACGCTCGTAAACCTCATCGCCCGCCTGTACGACGCCACCGAGGGCACCGTGCGCGTCGGCGGCGTGGACGTGCGCGACTACGACCTGGACGCGCTGCGCCACCAGGTAGCCATGGTCCTGCAGAAAAACGTGCTGTTTAGCGGCACCATCGCCGAGAACCTGCGCTGGGGCGACCCGAACGCCACCGACGAGGAAGTCCGCGAGGCCGCACATCTGGCCTGCGCCGACGAGTTTGTCGACGGCTTCCCCAAGGGCTACGACACCTGGATCGAGCAGGGCGGCTCCAACGTTTCCGGCGGCCAGAAGCAGCGCCTGTGCATCGCGCGTGCCCTGCTGCGTCGCCCCAAGATCTTGATCCTGGACGACTCCACGAGCGCCGTCGACACCAAGACCGACGCCAAGATCCGCGAGGGCCTGGCGAGCTACCTGCCCAACACGACCAAGCTCATCATCGCCCAGCGCATCAGCTCCGTGCAGGACGCCGACCGCATCATCGTCATGGAGGGCGGCCGCATCAAGGACATCGGCAACCACGATGAGCTGCTCAAGACGAGCGAGGTCTACCGCGAGACCTTTACCTCGCAAAACAAGATGTCTGCCGAGGGCGAGGACGCGGGCGAGACCGCCGCAGCCGACACCGAGGCATCCGCACCGCAAGCTCAGACCCAGGAAGGAGGCGAGGCACATGAGTAAGGCCGCTACCGCCGAGCGCGCGCGCAACCGCAAGGGCGGCACCATGACGCGCCTGATCAAGATGCTCTTTGGCTTCTACCCGGTGCTTTTGCCCCTCGTCGTCGCCGGCGTTGTGCTCTGCGCCATCATCAACTCCATCGGCGCGACGTTTCTCCAGAGCGCGCTGCAGGTCATTAGCGAATCGTGGCAGTCGGGCGACTGGACGGCCGCGCAGCCCAAGATTCTGAAGCTCGTGACCACCCTCGGCTGCATCTACGCCGTGGGCGTCGCCTCCTCGCTCTTCTGGAACCGCGCCATGGCCGTCATCACGCAGGGCTCGCTCGAGAAGCTGCGCGAAAAGATGTTCAACCGCATGCAGGACCTGCCGATTCGCTACTTCGACACGCACCAGCGCGGCGACATCATGAGCCACTACACCAACGACATCGACACGCTGCGTCAGATGATCAGCCAATCGCTGCCCAACCTGCTCATGACGATCATCGTCATCGTCACCGTGTTCTTCATCATGCTGTATTACAGCGTGTGGATGTGCCTGGTCATCATTGCCGGCGTCGCCTTTATGACCTTTATGACCAAGCTGCTCGGCTCCAACTCCGCGCGCTTCTTTATCGCGCAGCAGACCGAGCTCGGCGTGGTCGAGGGCCATATCGAGGAAGTCATGAACGGCCAGAAAGTCGTCAAGGCGTTCTGTCACGAGTCCGCTGCCGAGGCCGATTTTGACGAGCGCAACGAGAAGCTCTTCGAGGTCTCGCAGAAGGCCAACATGTACGCCAACATCCTCATGCCGATCCTCGGGAACCTGGGCGACTTGCTCTACGTGCTGGTCGCGCTGGCGGGCGGCATTTTCCTGGCGCTGGGCGTGCCCAACCTGAGCATCTCGGGCATGACGCTGTCCATCGCCGTCGTGGTGCCGTTCCTCAACATGACCAAGCAGTTCTGCGGACAGATCGGTCAGATCTCGCAGCAGATCAACGCCGTGGTCATGGGCCTTGCCGGCGCCGAGCGCATCTTTGAGCTGCTCGACGAGGAGCCCGAAGCCGACGAGGGCTACGTGACGCTCGTCAACGCACAGGTGAACCCCGAGACCTGGCAGCTCGAGGAAGCCGACCACCGCACCGGCATGTGGGCATGGAAGCACCCGCACCGCGCAACCGGCGAGATCGAGTACGTGCCGCTGCGCGGCGACCTGGTCATGGACAACGTCGACTTTGGCTATACGCCCGACCACGAGGTGCTGCACGGCGTGTCCGTATATGCCAAGCCGGGCCAGAAGGTCGCGTTTGTCGGTGCCACCGGTGCCGGTAAGACGACCATCACCAACCTCATCAACCGCTTCTACGACATTGCCGACGGCAAGATCCGCTACGACGGCATCAACGTCAACAAGATTCGCAAGTCCGACCTGCGTCGCTCGCTGGGCGTGGTGCTGCAGGACGTGAACCTGTTCACCGGCACTGTGATGGACAACATCCGCTACGGCAACCTGGACGCCACCGACGAGGAGTGCATCGCGGCGGCCAAGCTCGCGGGCGCCGACGACTTTATCACCCGCCTGCCCGACGGCTACGACACCATGCTCACCGGCAACGGCGCGCAGCTGTCGCAGGGCCAGCGCCAGCTGATTTCGATCGCACGCGCCGCCGTCGCCGATCCGCCGGCAATGATTCTGGACGAGGCCACGTCGAGCATCGACACCCGCACTGAGGCCATCGTGCAAGCAGGCATGGATAAGCTCATGGAGGGCCGCACGACGTTTGTCATCGCGCACCGCCTGTCCACCGTGCGCAACGCCGACGCAATCATCTGCCTGGACCACGGCCGCATCATCGAGCGTGGCAACCACGACGAGCTGATCGCCAAGCGCGGATATTACTACCAGCTCTATACCGGAGCGTTTGAGCTGGAGTAGCTCAAAACAGCCCCTACGCTCCCAACGGAGCTCCCCGAGGGAGACGGGGTGTTTACTCCGTGCTCAAACATTCTCGCTTCGCTGCGAAACCGCGCGCGGAGCAAACATCCCGTCTCCCTCGGGGAGCTCCTGCGCACACGGTCTTTTCTCGCAGCCTGAAAAGAAGTGGTGAGGCCCTGGCCGTTTGGCCGGGGCCTCGTTTTGTAAGGATGATTTGGGAGGTGGTGGAGGAACAGTGTTTTTGGGACGGGGCTAAATTAGCTGGTTCTCCATCCCAATATCGATGAATCAACAAATCGCAACTGAGCCCTAATCCAAAAACAGCTAATTTAGCCCCGTCCCAAAAAGACTGGTCAAGCTAACGGAACGCCGTAGCTAAAAAAGCCCCGTCCCAAAAAGACTGCTTTGGCAGAACGTCGGGTGGTATCCTTGGTAGCCCTGTGCTGCAAACGCACCTTAAACGCAAGGAGTCCCATGGATCTTATCGCCCAGCTCGCCCACGAGCTCAACCTTAAGGCCGCCAACATCGAGGCAGCCGTCAAGCTCATCGACGAGGGCAACACCATCCCCTTTATTTCGCGCTACCGCAAGGAAGCCACGGGCGGCATGGACGACGTCGCCCTGCGCGCACTCGACGAGCGCCTGTCCTACCTGCGCAATCTTGAGCAGCGTAAAGAGGACGTCATCCTGCTCATCGACGCCCAGGGCAAACTCACGCCCGAACTCGAGCAGCAGATTCGCGAGGCCACGCAGCTCCAGCGTGTCGAGGACCTCTACAAGCCCTACCGCAAAAAGCGCATGACTCGCGCGCAGAAGGCCCGCGAGGCAGGCCTTGAGCCGCTCGCCAACATGATCATCATGCAGGCCTCGGCCAAGGGCAGCGCACTCGACGCCGCCGCGGCATACGTCAACGAGGAGGCCGGCTTCGACACGCCCGAAAAGGCGCTTGCCGGCGCGGCGGACATCGTGGCCGAGACGGTGGCCGAGGACCCCGAGAACGTCGCCGACCTGCGCGCCTTTACGCAGAACACCGCCGACATCGTCGTCGAGGCCACCGACCCCACCGAGAAGACTCCCTACGAGCCGTACTACAGCTATGACGAGCCGCTGCGCCGTATACCCAACCACCGCGTGCTGGCTATCGACCGCGGTGAGCGCGAGGGCAAACTCCGCGTGCGCGTGAACGTCGACGGCACTGCCGCCACGGCACGCCTCGGCAGCCGTTGGCCCCGACGCCAGGGCGTGTTTGCGCCCGTCTTTGATGCCGCTATCGCCGACGGTTACAAGCGCCTCATGGCCCCCTCGCTGGAGCGCGAGGCCCGCGCCAAGCTCACCGTCCGCGCGCAGACCGAGGCCATCAACGTCTTTGCCAAGAATCTCGAGGGCCTGCTCTCGGCACGCCCCGTACGCGGCGCCCGTGTGCTTGCACTCGATCCGGGCTACCGCACCGGTTGCAAGGTCGCCGTCATGGACGAGACCGGCAAGCTACTCGACCACGGCGTGGTCTACCCCACCAAGCCGCGCCACGACGTCGCCGGCACCAAGCGCGAGCTCGCCCGCCTCGTCAAGAAGGACGGCGTCAACACCATCGTCATCGGCAACGGCACCGCCAGCCGCGAGACCGAGGAAGTCGTCTCGGAGTTTATCGCCGAACAGGCGCCTGGACTGCGATACACCATCGTCAACGAGGCCGGCGCATCGGTGTACTCCGCCTCCGAGCTCGCAAGCCAGGAATATCCCGACCTGGACGTCACCGTGCGCGGCGCCATGAGCCTGGGCCGTCGCCTGCAAGACCCGCTGGCAGAGCTCGTCAAGATTCCACCCCAGTCCATCGGCGTTGGCCAGTACCAGCACGACCTTGACCAGGCCGAGCTTTCGCGCACCCTGGGCCACGTGGTGGAGGACGTCGTCAACCGCGTGGGCGTCGACGTAAACACCGCAAGTGCGAGCCTGCTGGGATACGTATCGGGCATCACGCCGAGCGTAGCCAAAAACATCGTGGCCTACCGCGAGGAGAACGGCGCCTTTACCGATCGCCGCCAGCTTAAGAAGGTCCCCAAGCTGGGGCCCAAGGCATATCTCAACGCCGCGGGCTTCCTGCGCATCAGCGGCGGTAAGAACCCGCTCGATGCGACGAGCGTCCACCCCGAAAGCTACGAGGTGGCCACGGCCGTCCTGGAGCGTGCGGGTGTGGCGGCAAGCGAGCTCAGCCGCGGCGGCGTGCCCGACATCGAGCGACGCATCGGCAGCATCTCGGCACTGGCAAGCGACCTGGACTGCGGCATCCTCACGCTCATCGACATCGTCAACGAGCTCAAGAAGCCTGGCCGAGACCCGCGCGACGACGCGCCCGAGGTGGTCTTTAGCCGCTCAGCACTTTCCATCGACGACCTGGAACCCGGCATGGAGCTCAAGGGCACGGTGCGCAACGTCGTGGACTTTGGCGCCTTCGTCGACGTGGGTGTGCACCAGGACGGCCTCGTGCATATCTCCAAGCTGGCCAACCGCTTTGTCAAGCACCCCAGCGACGTGGTGCGCGTCGGCGACACGGTCAAGGTGTGGGTCGAAAAGGTCGATCGCGACCGCAAGAAAATCTCCCTCACCATGGTTCAGGGCAAATAGCCGCCAAAGCGGACGTCCCCCTCTTCGCGGCGTGCAAAATCGCGAGTATTCAGCATCTCCCGATAGCCCCGCGGCGCTTCAGAGGGCCATAAAAGCAAAAACGGCCCCCGTTTTGGCGTTTTAGGGCCAAAACGGGGGCCGTTCCGCGCTTCAACCAGCTGGTAAAAGTCTTTACCATGCTGAAAACTCGCGATTTTGCACGTCGCTGCAGGGGGTACCCTTGCTTAGGGCAGAATATGGAAACCCAAAGCGGCGATATCCTTGGCAAAACCGCGCACGGTATCGAGCGAGACCTCGTACGGGTCACGGCCGATGTTCTTGCGCTTGGCCAGGATGCTGTTGGGCACCGTGATGATCTGGCAACCGCAGGCCTCGGCCTGGTAAATGTTGATGAGCTCGCGCGTGGACGCCCACAGGACCTCGCAGTTGGGCTTGGCGGCGGCCTTCTTGACCGACTCCGTCATAAACGGAATGGGATCGACGCCGGTATCGGCGATGCGGCCGGCAAAGAGCGAAATGATGGACGGCGTCTCGGCGTCAACGGCCTCGACCATCTCATCGACCTGCTTAGGCGTAAAGATGGTGGTAACGTTGACCTTGATGCCGTCGGCCGAAAGCTTGCGGACCAGCTCGGCGGTGGACTCGCCCTTGGTGGTCACGCACGGAATCTTGACGTAGACGTTCTCGGCCCAGGTAGCAATCTCGCGCGCCTCGACCTCCATGGTCTCGACGTCGTCGGCAAAGACCTCAAACGAGACGGACACATCGGTGATGTGGGCCAGAACCTCCTTGGCAAACGCGCGGTAATCCGTCACGCCACCCTTCTTCATAAGGGACGGGTTGGTCGTGAAACCCTGAACGTTGCCGTTCTCGTACATGTCGAGCATGCCCTCGAGGTTTGCACCGTCAGCGAACACCTTGATTGCCATCTGCCTGATTCCTTTCGTTTGCATACGGGCATTGAGCTGCTAAACACTTTACCTACGTTTATTAAGGCGTGAACTGCGGTTTTTTATCTTCTCGGCGAACGGCATAAACACCTCAGTGTTTGGATTGATAAATCGATTGAGCATGCAAAAGCAAAGAGTCGCAGTTTGAGCAAACGTCAGAACGCGGGATTCATTAGATGAGGCCAAAATGCCGCATCGCTGTGACGGTGCCGTCGTGTGCGACATCGTCGGTCACGTAGTCGGCGACCGCCTTGACCTCGGGCATGGCGTTGCCCATGGCGACAGCCGTCTCGACCGCACCGAGCATGCCCAGGTCGTTGCCCGAATCGCCAAAGCCAAAGGTGCGCGCATTTCCTTCGCGGCCCAGATACGCCAGCGCTCGCGCCACGCCCACGCCTTTGTCAATACCCTTGGGGCTCAGCTCGCGATTCTGGCCACCGGTGTTGCACAGCTCAAACTCGCAATCGATAAAGCCGTCATCATTGGCTACGCGAGCCAAACTGGGCACACTGAGGCATGCCTTGCCCACGCGCAGACTGCCGTCGACGCGCATTTCCTCGGTGCTGTGCACCACAGAAGTGCCGATCAGAGACGACTGCTCAACGCCCACAGGCTCCAGGGCAAAAGTAGCCACGTTGGTCTCGAAAAAGGCCTCAATCCCTGCCGCGGCCATACGGCGCGCGAGCTCCTCGATAACGTCCTCGTCAAAGCAGTCCTCGTGTACCACGCGTCCCTCGACCTCGAGCGTGGCGCCTGCCATGGCCACGACGCCCGCGGGGTCGAGCGCACGCAGGCTATCGGCGATAAGCCACAGGGGGCGACCCGTGCAGATAAATGCCTTGTGCCCTGCATCGCGCAGCGCACGGAACGCCTCAACCACCGTCTGCGAGGGGCGAACCGCCGAAAAGTCCTTATCGCTCATATCGTCGGGATCGAACGACGTCAGCGTGCCGTCCACGTCAAAAAAGAGCACGGCGGAATCGGGGCACGCATCAATCATATGGGTTCCTTTCGGGGATGAGGGCAAACGAAGCATCCATCATATAATGGAGCGACGCAACCAGAGAGGTCACCCATGGAATTTTACGCAAGCTGCCCCGAGGGCTTTGAGTCCGCACTCGCCGATGAGCTTAAACGCCTCGGGCTTTCGCATGTCCGCCGGCTGAAGGGCCGCGCTACGTTTGAGGGCGAGCTCGAAGAAGGCTACCGCGCCTGTCTGTGGTCGCGCCTGGCGAGCCGCGTGTTCGTGGTTCTTGGGCGCTTTGAGGCGCAGGATGCCGACGAGCTGTACGATAGCGTTTACGACATCGCCTGGGAGAACATCATCCGCCCCGGCGCAACCATCGCCATCACCGCCCGCGGCGTGACCGAGCAGCTGCGCAACACGCGCTTCTCGGCCCTGCGCGCCAAGGACGCGCTGTGCGACCGTCTGGCCGAGACCACGGGCCGTCGTGCCGATGTCGACGCCGCCGACCCCGATGTTCACCTGCTGCTTTCGCTGCGCCAGCGCCGCGCGAGCATCAGCCTGGACCTTTCGGGCGACCCGCTGTTCAAACGCCTGCCGCCCGCAGCGACCCGCGCCGGCGAGGGCGCGCACGTGCTGCGCCCCGACTACGCCGCCCTGGTGCTGGCGCAGGTCGGTTGGACCGCGCTGTGCGAGCGCGAGCTGACGGCCGATGATTACGAGAACGAAGCCCTGCCCACGCTGATCGACGCCTCGTGCGCCGGCGGCGGCCTGCTGCTGGAAGCCGTGAACATTCTGACCGACCGCGCCCCGGGCGCTGCACGCGAGCGCTGGGGCTTTGAGGGCTGGCAGCTGTACGACGCCGCCCTATGGGAGCAGCTGCTCGCCGAGGCACGCGAGCGCGAGGCAGCAGCACGCGAGCGCCAGGCGCGCATCGTCGCCGTGGACATTGACCCCGCTGCCCGCAAGACTGCCGAGCGCATGGTCAAGTGCGCCGGCTACAAGCGTTTTGTCGACTTTTGCGCTGCCAAGCCAGCCACCGTGCTGGACCATGCAGACACTGTCGCCGGTGCCGCCGTGGTCGCAGACACCACCGAGACCCCGCTTTCGCTCATGCACGACGCCATGACGCTGGTCGGCGAGCTGCGCCGCGCGCCCGAGCTTGCCGCGGCACCGGTCGCTGCGCTCACCCGTGATGGATTGCTGGCCCGCTCGCTCCACGCCGAGCCCGAGCGCTCGATCGCCGTCATGCCCAACAACGAGGAGGCGACCGTCGAAGTCTGGCCGTCGCTCGACCACGCCGCCGCAGCGTTTGAGGCTGCGACCAGCGCAGATGCCGAGGCCGAGGTTGCGGATACCAACGAAGTCAACGACAAAGCCGCCAGCACCCCCATGCCCGAACCTGCCGCCACACTCGACCTGGGCGACGGCAAGCCGCTGCCCGTGCTCATCCCCGAGTCCGAGCAGTTCGCCAACCGCTTGCGCAAGAACGCCCGTCTGCGCCGCAAGTGGGCAAAGCGCGAGGGCGTGAGCTGCTACCGCGTCTACGATGCCGACCTACCCGATTACTCCGCCGCCATCGATCTATACGAGGGCTGCCCGCAGACGCCGGGCCGCTGGCTCGTCATCGCCGAATACGCCGCGCCCAAGACCATCGATCCCGCGCTTGCCCAGGCCCGCATGCTCGACATTCTGGCCATCGCGCCGCGCATCCTAGATGTTCCCGCCGAGCACGTGCACGCCAAGGCCCGCATGCGTTCGCGCGGCGGCTCGCAGTACGGCAAGCAGGGCGCCGGCAAGGGCGGCTCGGGCGAGCGCGCCAATATCGCACGCCGTCGTCTGCCGCTCATCGAGGAGGGCGGCCTTACCTTTGCCGTCAACTTTGACGACTACCTGGACGTCGGCATCTTCTTGGATCACCGCGTCACCCGCAACCTGGTGCGCGAGCACGCCAAGCAGGCGCGGCGCTTTCTCAACCTGTTCGCTTATACCGGCACCGCTACCTGCTATGCGGCAGACGGCGGCGTCGAAGAAACTGTGACAGTCGACCTCTCCAACACCTACCTGGACTGGGCCGAGCGCAATATGCGCCAGAACGGCTTTGTTGGTCCGCAGCATCATTTTGTGCGCGACGACGTGCTTGCCTGGATTCGCGTCCAGCGCCAGACGCGCAACCGCTGGGACCTGATTTTTGTCGATCCGCCCACGTTTTCGAACTCATCAAAGATGGGCCGCCGCACCTGGGACGTCCAGCGCGACCATGTTGAGCTTTTGGCCGGCGTATCGCGCCTGCTCGCACAGGGCGGCCACGCCATCTTTAGCTGCAACCTGCGCGGCTTCCGCCCCGAGACGCGCAAGCTCGCGCGCGCGGGCGTCGTGCTAGAGGACATTACGGCGCAGACCATCCCCGAGGACTTTGCGCGCAACCAGAAGGTGCACCATTGCTATATCGTGCGCCGCCTGCCCATCGAGGACGCCATGGCCGAAGTCGGCTTTAGCGCCGAGGAGATTGCAGAGCGAACCGAAGAGCTGCGCAACCCCGAGGCCCGCAAGCCCCGCGCAACGGCGCCCGCGCACGCGCAGGCCGGAGACCGAGGGTCGCGCGGCGACGGCAAGCCTGCCTGCGCCGGCAAGCCCAAAAAGAAGAAGTTCTACGCCAGCAAGCCCAAGGGCAGATAAACCAAGTTGCGGTGGAATACGGACTGTTTTGCCTGGAATTAGGCAAATTTAGACCGTATTTCACCGCAACTCATATTGGGATGGTGGTTGGCGATCTAGCCTTGGGTGACCAGGCGATAGCCGATACCCACGTGCGTCTGGATATAGCGCGGATGCGCCGGATCGGACTCGATCTTCTTACGCAACGTGCCCATAAAGACACGAAGGCTCGCCAGGTCGCTCTTAGTTGCCGTGCCCCAAATCTCGTGCAGGATAAACTGGTGCGTCAGCACCTTGTCGGCATTGTGCGCCAGCAGGCACAAGAGCCTGTACTCGATCGGCGTCAGATGCAGCTCCTCGCCATCCATCGTGGCGATGCCGGCATCAAAATCGATATGCAGCTCACCGGTATCGAACGAGCCCTCGGAGGCAACGCCGCCCGTTTGCGCATACGAAAGGCGCCTGAGCGTCGTGCGAATGCGCGCGAGCAGCTCCTCGACCGAAAACGGCTTGGTCAGGTAGTCGTCGGCACCGGCATCGAGTGCGCGAATCTTGTCCGCATCCTCGCTGCGCGCCGAGACCACAATGATCGGCATGCCCGACCATGCGCGCACCGACTCCACCACCTTGACGCCGTCCATATCGGGCAGGCCCAGATCGAGCAGCACAATACTCGGTGCCTGCGATGAGGCGGCGGCGATGGCGGCATGGGCGGTCTCCACGGCCATATGGCGCAAGCCGTGCGCCTCGAGCGCGGCAACGATAAGGTTGCGGACGGCGGGGTCGTCCTCAACGACCAAGATAAGCGGTTTCATGGCAGAGTTCGACACAGCGTTACTCCTTATCAAACGAAACGTCGGCGGCGGGAAGCCCAATCGTAAAGACCGAGCCGTGCGGGTCCGCCGCGGCAACCTCTATGCTACCGCCATGCGCCAACATAATGGATCGACAGAGCGAAAGTCCCAAGCCCACGCTGCGATGGCTATCAGCCAAGCCATGGTTGACAGTGTAGAACGATTCAAAGATCCGGCCCTGCTCCTCGGGCGCAATACCGGGACCGTCATCGGCGACGGAACATGCCACCTGTCCATCGTTCGCCATAATCGAGATCACGATATGCGAGGCGGGCGGCGTATAGGCAATAGCGTTGTTCACCAGGTTCACCACCAGCTGCACCATCAGGCGCGCATCGACGTTGACGAGCGCCGGCTCGTCGCACGGCACCACCTTAAGATCGTGCTCGCGTACAGCCGGATTCACGTGGCGCAGCGCCTCCTCGACGATATCGTCCATGAGCTCGAGCGTGGTCGACAGATGCATGCCGCCGCCCTCGAGCTTTGTGATGGCGAGCAAATTCTCGACGGTGGCGTTGAGCCATTGCGCATCCGAACGAATGGAAAGGAGCATGCTGCGGCGCGTCTGGCTATCGAGCACGGCCGTGCCGGTCGAACCCTGGTCGAGTAGCACGTCGGCATTGCCCGAAATGCTGGTAAGCGGCGTGCGCAGATCGTGCGAGATGGAGCGCAGCAGATTGGCGCGCAGCTGTTCGTTTTTGGCGAGCACCGCCGCCTCCTCGCGGGCCTCCATGGCGCGGGCGCGATCGAGTGCCAGCTCGCCTTCGCTCACGATGGCGTCGGCAAGTGTCCGTTCCTCGTGCGTCAGCACGTCGGGCTCGGCAACGATAGCCAGCACGCCCACCACCGAGGCGGGGTCGCCCGAGCGCACGAAGCCGTCGCCTGTGCAAACCGTCAGGTAGATGCCATAAAACGCCGAGCCGCCATAGGTGGCATCGAGTGGCGTTCCCACATAGGCGGACGCCGAGAGCCGCGGCGGCATCTGGGGCGTCAGCTGGTGCACCGGCGCGGCGTCACCCACGGCCGTGTACGTCGCACGCGGCAGCAAGTCATCATCGTCGGCGTCGGCGCTGTACCACACGACCGGACAGCCCGAAAGACGCGCCAGCTGCGTTGCCATGGCATGCACAATCTGCTGCTGATCGGGACACCGCTGCAGCATGCGGTTGGTCTCGAGCACCATATGCGTGCGACGGTCGCTGGCGGCAGCCTGTGCCAAGGCGCGGCGCAGGGCCAACGCAATCGAGCTCGACACAAGCGAGACCACAAACATGATGAAGAACATGCCGGGATAGACGCGGTCGATAAACGATAGCGAGCAGCGCGGGTCGACAAACAAGAAGTTGTAGAGCGCTACGGCGGCAGCCGAGCTCAGCAAGCAATACAGGCGGCTCCAGGTAAAGAATGCGCACAGCTGCACGGCGAACACATAGACGATCATGATGCTCGGCGCGAGACCAGGATGGTCGAGCAGCGCACCCACAATCGTCGCCGCGACCAGCAGCCCCGCCGATACGCAGGCGTCATACAGAGGGCTGCGACGTGTCAGCGTTGTGCGCCGCCACCAAAAGCTATCGGCAATATCGCCGTCCGCACGGACGTCCATCGGCACCCCGCCCCTCTCTTAAAAACAAAAACCACCACAGAGGGACAGCACCTTTGTGGTGGTTTCCCTTGTGGTGGTTCCAAGTGTATAGCCTTTGCAGTCTGCGGTCGTTAGACAAACAGCATGTGCGCGAGCAGGGCGCACACTCCTGTCCATCGAAGACCAACTCCATGCAACCTGTCGGCGACTACGGGCGCTCGTTGGGGGCCAGGCGCTGCATCTTGTTCACAGCCTTGAACTTGGTGAACAGCGGCACATACTCAAAGCTCACGTTGGAGTTCTCCAGGCCATACCAGCGCGCCGGCGTACCGGCAAAGCGGCGGATGATGTACTTGAGCGTGATGGCCGTGCGCTCGCTCGGCTCCACGTCACTCTCGGGCGCCAGGAGCTTGCGGATCATGACGAACTTAAACGTGCCGATGTTGCCCGGATCCTTGTAGACCGAGTAGTCATGCATCTGCGGCGGCAGCTCGCCAGTGGCGGCCAGATCCTGAACAACCTGGCGCAGGTAGGCGTTCACGCGCTGGTTAACCTTGTAGCCCAGGTACAGATGCACGCGGAAAACATAGTCGGTGCCAAACGTCTCGACCGAATAGGCAAAGGTATGCGGTTCGTCCATGGTCTCGACGTTCACGAACCACCAGGCGCGGGCGCGCTTGGGATGCTTGTCCAGAATCGAGTAGACGATATCGCGGTCGATGTAGTCGGTATTGGTGTCCTTGGTCAGGTACACGATGTTGTCGCTCATAAGCTCATAGCGATCGTCGTCGCGCAGGCGCTTGAGCTGCGGCAGATAGCTGCGCAGCGGCAGCAGCGTAAACTGACGCCGCTCGACCGCCGTGCCGTTGTACCAGCACAGCATAACGCCCATGATGAGCATGGCCATAAGAATAGTGAAATAGCCACCGTGGAAAAATTTGGTGAGCGAACTCACAAAGAAGAAGCCCTCGAGCAAAAGGAAGAACGCAACGAAGATATACGGGACGACCTTAAGGCCGCGATCAACATGCAGGTAGAAGAAGAGCAGCACCGTCGTGCACATCATGGTCAGGGTGATCGCCAAGCCGTAGGCGGCCTCCATGTGCGCCGAGCTCTGGAACAGCAGCACCACGATGACGCAGCCCACAAGCATGACGTTGTTGACCATGGGAATATAGAGCTGGCCCTTGGTCTCGGCAGGATAGAAGACCTGCATGTGCGGCATGAGGTCCAGGCGGCTGGCCTCGGACACCAACGAGAAAGCGCCGGTGATGAGCGCCTGCGAGGCAATGATGGCCGCGACGGTGGAAAGGCCGACGGCAAAGGGACGCAGGCCCGGGGTGAGCATCTGGTAGAAGGGGTTGAGGTCGGCGATACCCATGAGCTCCGGGTTGCTGGCGTTGTTGATAAGCCACGCGCCCTGGCCCATGTAGGACAGCAGCAAGCAGCACTTAACGAACGGCCAGGTTGCGTAGATGTTGCCACGGCCCACGTGGCCCATGTCGGAGTAGAGCGCCTCGGCACCGGTGGTGGCGAGGAAGCAGCTGCCCAGAATCATGATGCCCGCATGGTTGTTGGGGCTCAACAAAAAGGCGATGCCGCGCACCGGGTTGAGGCACAGCAGCACGGCGGGGTGCTGGAAGACAAAGAACAGACCCGTGCCGCCCAGGAACAGGAACCACAGCGTCATGATGGGGCCAAAGGCGTGGCCGATCTTGGCCGTGCCGATGCGCTGCACCAAGAAGAGCGCAATGATGATGGCAAGCGTGATGGCCACGACGCGGGCCTGATCGTCGCCCAGCACGGCATGGACTGCCGGAATGGTGCGCAGGCCTTCGATAGCCGTAGTCACGGTAACGGCAGGCGTGAGGATGCCATCGGCGAGCAGTGCCGCGCCGCCCAGCATGGCGGGGATGATGAGCCATTTGCCGCAGCGCTTAACCAAGCTGTACAGAGCAAAGATGCCACCCTCGCCATGGTTGTCGGCGCGCAGCGAGATGAGCACGTACTTGACGGTCGTCAGCAGCGTGACCGTCCACACGACAAGAGAGAGTGCGCCGAGCACGAACTCCTCCGTGACGCTTCCGATGCCGCCGTTGCCGGCAACGAGCGCCTTGGTTACATACATGGGGCTGGTGCCGATATCGCCATACACCACGCCCAGCGTGACGAGCATCGCCGAGATGCTCACAGGAATCGCAGCGTGCGAGGCTGCCTCCTTGGCCTTTTGTTCCATAAGCCGGTTTCCTCCCAACTTTAACGTTCGAGGGGATTATAGATAATCGTCCCATGTTTTAATGCACTGTTTTCCCAGCTAGATAAACATTTATACGGCCTTTAGGCCACCGCAGCGATATGGAATGTGACAAAGGGACTGTCCCTTTGTCACATTCGTCATTTTCCGAGCCAGTTTTTGAACCACCACTCCATGGATCGGCTCATCTCGGCCATAAAGGGGCTCGTGTGCTTGCGGGTGTAGATATCCACGACGCGCTCCCCCACCTCGCGGGCATGCGGACGGAACATCGCGTCCATCTCGGCCACCTGCGCATCCATGGTCGCGGCATCGGCGCGCCGATAGCGCTCCTCGTGCACCAGGTTCACCACGGGATGCGCAATCGCCGGGCGCTCCTTGCGGGGCGTGCCGATGATGAGCATCGACAGCGGCATGGTATAGGGCGGCAAGTCCAGCAGCGCAGCAACTTCCTCGGCGTTCTCGACGACATCGCCGATATAGCAGCTCCCCAGCCCCAGGGACTCGGCGGCGACCACGGCGTTTTGGGCAGCGATCACGGCATCCTGCGCCGCGATGGCAAAGTCGCCTAAACCCGGCGCGCGGCGGGGCGCCTTGCCCGTGCGCTCGACAAACTCGGGCTCAAAGCAACCCACGTGCTCAAACAGATCGATCCACTTGGCATAGTCGACCACAAATATAAGTGCCCAGGGCGCCTTGGCGATCATGGGCTGGTGGTCGCACAGGTCGGCCAGGCGATCGAGCGTTGTCTGCTCGCGGATACTCACGATGGAATACATCATCATGGCGCCTGCCGACGGCGCGCGGCTCGCCGCATGCAGAATCGCCGCCCGCTGCTCGTCGGTCACCGCTACGGGACGGTCGTTGTCATCGCGCGCAAAAGCGCGCGTGGACGAACGGTGCTCCAACGTGTCCAGCACCGCGTTGCCCGTGGTCTCGACCGGATAGCCGCCCGCGCCCATGCCAGCGCCCACGTCGCCCGCACTCGTCATACAAACCTGCTCGTTCATCGCCTTAACCTCGCCATTTCTTTAAGAAGCCTTTACGTTTCCGTGTAATTCCCGTCCATTATCGCGCAGGTCGCCACTACATTGCGCCACACCGCCACACATGCGCGCTAATATGGCTGGTTGTTGTGCGCAGCCACCAATCGCAGCGCATATCTTGGTAACAATCGGGTAAACCCCCGCTTTCGTAGTTTTAAGTTTGTGAGGAGTCTCAGCATGTTCGCAGCCGCCATCTCGCTCGTCGGTCTTGCGGCGACCGTCTTCCTTGTCTTGCGCGAGGCCAAGGCCATTCGCGCGCAGTCGGGCACCGTTGCCAAGGGCGCTCTTGGATGGAGCGTCGCCTTCGGTCTGTTCCAGGTCTTTTTGACCATTTGGGGCGCCATGGGCCTCGTCGCCCAAAACGAGCCGCTCGCCTTTGTGATGCTCATCCTGACCAACGCCATCCTCACCGGCTGCGCCTGGGCCAGCATCGCACGCGACCGCATCGCCCCGCGCGTCTTTGCGTTCGCCGCGCCCGACGCCCCCGCCCCCACCGGCAAGCTCGCCCGTCTGCGCGGAGCCTTTGTGGGCAAACCGCTCGTCGCCGCCGTGCTGTGCCTGCTGCTCGCCGGCGTCTTTGCGCTGCTGGGCATGGAGGTCTCGTCCAACCACGACTTTACCTGGGTCTACCCCCTGTGCATACTGCTCGAGTGGGCCATCATCACCACGCTCATGGTCGGCCTGTTCTTCCTGTTCCAGCGCCGCGGCGCAGCTCCCGCCGCCCTGGCCTTCGCCCTCTTTATCCTGGGCATTGCCGAGTTCTTCGTCATCACGTTTAAATCCATGCCCATCCAGCCGGGCGACCTTTCGGCCATCTCCACCGCCGCCGCGGTCGCCGGCAACGGCTACACCTACTCGATCTCGCTGTTCTGCGTGCTGTCCATGGGCTTTACCGCCATCGCCATGCTGCTATGCGAGTACGCCGGCCTGGTAGCACCGCACCGTCAGAAGGGTGCCGCCAACGCCAAGCGCATGCTGCTCACCAACCTGCTCGTGGCGGTGCTGTGCCTGGGCGGCGTGACCGCGCATGTCACGCTTATCGACTACTACAACACCCTCGGCATCACCGTCTACACCTGGCGCCCGCTCGAGAGCTACTGGCGCGAGGGTTATCTTCCTGCCTTTATTAGTGCGGCACAGTCCATCAAGCCGCCCAAACCCGCCAACTACTCCGCCGACGACGCCAAGGCAACGCTCAAAAAGTATGCCAAGGCCTATGACAAGTCCGATGCCGCCACAAGCGACGCCCGTACCGCCGCCCAAGAGCAGTTCGATAGTGAGAAGCCCACGGTCATCGCCATTATGAACGAGACCTTCTCGGATCTTTCGATCTATCAGGAGATGCACGCCGGCTACGAGGGCCCGCAGTACTTTAAGAACCTGTCCGACTGCCTCAGCCGCGGCAAGCTCTACGTGAGCGCCTACGGCGGCGGCACCGCCAATACCGAGTTTGAGTTTATGACCGGCAACTCCATGGCCAACCTGGGCTCGGGCGTGTACCCCTACACCATCTACAACATGGAAACGACCGGAAACCTGGCAGAGCAGTTCAAGTCGCTCGGATATTCCACGACGGCCATGCACCCCAACCACGCAACCAACTGGAACCGCGAGAACGTCTACAAGGACTTTGGCTTTGACCAGTTCCTGTCTATCAACGACTTCCAGGGAGCCGACACCTTGCGCGGCATGGTGACCGACCAGGCAACCTACGACAAAATCCTTGAGCTGCTCAACCAGAACGCCGACCCGCAGTTCATCTTTGACGTGACCATGCAGAACCACTCGGGCTACGATACGGGCCTGCTGCCGGCAGATAAGCAGATGCACCTGAACATCGACACGACCGATCTGGACGCCAAGACCATCGAGGACGGCACACTCTCCGATGTCGACGAGTACGTCTCGTGCATCGAGCAGTCCGACCAGGCACTGCGCTACTTCCTCAATGCCCTGCGCAATCTCGACCGCAAGGTGGTCGTGGTGTTCTGGGGCGACCACCAGCCGTTCTTCCCGTCCAAGTTCAACGATAAGTGGTTTACCGGCGAGGACGACGCTACGCATCAGGAGCGCCTGTGGCAGACCGACTACATCATCTGGGCCAACTACGACGTTGCCGGCTGCGACCAGACAAGCGAGGTCGACGACCTGTCCACCAACTACCTGTCCACCCAGCTGATGCAGCTGATCGGCGCACCACTGACCGACTACCAGAAAGCGCACATGACGCTGCGCAAGTCGCTGCCCGCCATTAACTCGGTGGGCTATGAGGACGCTAGCCTGCGCTGGGCGCTCTCCTCCAACGTCACCGGTGACGACGCCGTCGCCGCAGCGGCCACCAAGGCGCGCGAGGATTACGCCAAGATGCAGTACTACGAGATGTTCCGCGACGGCAAGAACGTGTACACCGAGCACCTCCAGACCGAGGCCAACGAGACCGACCCCAACCTGGCGCCGGGTACGACCAAGATCAAGTAGCGGGGATCAAGTAACGGGGTCGGGGGCCCGAATCGGCGGCAGGCGGAGGTACGGGAAAGGTCTGCTGCTCAAACAGTCCTGCGCAAGACGGGGGCCACATTAAGTGGCCCCCTTTGCGTGCGGAACTCGCGACAGACCTTTCCCGTGCCTTCGCCTGCCGCCGCCCCTCACCCGTTGCGGGTTGAGTAGGCTGAAGAGAAACTGCGCTCGCCAAACGCTTGCCACGGTTGCTCCCGCGAGTGTCAAGAAAAAAGCCTCGAGGATTTCGAGGCTTTCGCTTCTGTATTATTTCGCACGCGCGGCAGCGATAGACCTACTCGCCCAGCACGGCCTTCTTGGCGGCTGCCGCCATGTTGTCCAGATCTTCCTTGGTCGGATGGTCCTTCGCGGCAACCCAGTTGTCGAGCAGCAACTTAGCGCGGGCGTTGTCGGAATCTTGCTCGAGCATGGCCTCGTAGCGCTGCTTGACCGCAGGGCCCATCTTGCCCTGGCACATCGCCCAACCTACAAGCTCGGCATCATTGGCCAAATTGGAGGTCACGCGATCGATAATCTGCTGATAATAGCTCTGGTCGGCGCCAAAACCGCAGGTGCCAAACAAAAAGACGCGCTTGCCGTGCAAGGTGGAGAGCAACGCCGCGACCGAAGGCGTGCACGCGCCCTTGTCACACCAAAAACCGACGAGCACCGTGTCGGCCGCACAGGCGCCCTGCGCCTCGAGCGCAACCTGATCTGCATCCGCATCGTCGCTCAACGCCGCGGCATGGACAAACTCAACACCCGCAGCCTGCAGAGCGCGCTTGATCGCGCCCGAAACCATCCTGGTATTACCGCTCTTGCTGTTAACCACCAAAGAGCACGTCATAGTCACGTTGCCTCGTTTCCCCCAAAACTAAAGCCACTAATGCAATTTATTAGATGAATATCTTAGTACCAACGTGACAGATGTAAACCACCTGCCGCTAATCGGTGCCCCTACTGGGCAAACTGGCTGCGGTAAAGATCGGCATAGAAGCCGTCTGCCGCCAGCAGCTCGTCGTGTGTGCCGCGCTCGATAATCTCGCCGTCGCGCATCACCAGAATGCAGTCGGCGTTGCGAATGGTGCTCAGGCGGTGCGCCACCACAAAGCTTGTGCGACCGGCCATGAGCTCGTCGAATGCCGCCTGCACCTGCAGCTCGGTGCGGGTATCGATGCTCGAGGTCGCCTCGTCCAGCAGCAAGATCGCCGGATCGGTGAGCATGACGCGCGCGATGCACAGCAGCTGTTTTTGACCCTGGCTAAACGTGCCGCCGTCCTCGCCAATCACCGTGTCGTAGCCCTGCGGCAGCTGCACGATAAACTTGTGCGCATGCGCGCGCTTGGCAGCTTCGATAACCTGCTCGCGCGTGGCATCGGGACAGCCGTAGGCTATGTTATCTGCCACCGTGCCCTCGAACAGCCACGTATCCTGCAACACCATGCCAAAGGCACGGCGCAGGCTTGCGCGCGTGTAGTCACGCGAGGAACGGCCATCGACCGCAATGCGGCCAGCATCGATATCATAAAAACGCAGCAGCAAATTGATGAGCGTTGTCTTGCCACAGCCCGTAGGGCCGACCAGGGCAAAGCGCATGCCGGGCTTGGCCTCGATGCAGATATCCTGCAGCAGCTTGCGGTCGGACACGTAGCTAAAGTCCACATGCTCAAAAGCGACCTCGCCCTGCGGTGCGGCAAGCTCTACAGCGTCCGACGCGTCGGGCTCCTGCTCGCGCGCATCGAGCAGCGCAAACATGCGGCGCGCCGAGGCATACGCCGTCTGGATCTGCGTAATAACGTTGGTGACCTCGTTGAACGGCTTGGTGTACTGGTTAGCATAGGACAGAAAGATCTGCACGCCGCCCACCGTAAGCGCCGCGGGCACGCCCGTGATCACGCCCACGCAGCCGATCACAGCGACCACGGCATAGATGATGTTATTGACAAAGCGCGTGCCGGGGTTGGAGAGCGAACCCATAAACTGCGCGCGCTCGCCCGCGGTGTAGAGCTCGGCATTGAGGGCATCGAAGCTCGCTTGCGCGTTGGAGCCATAGGCAAAGGCGTCGACAAGCTTCTGCTCGCCCACGTATTCCTCGATATGACCACCGAGCTGGCCTTGGATGCGCTGCTGTGCCGTAAAGCTTTTGTTGGAGAGCTTGGCAATAGCACCGGCTGCAAAAATGGAAAGCGGCGTGACGAGCACCACCACGAGCGTCATGGTCAGGTTGATGGAAAGCATAAACGCGAGCGTGCCCACGATGGTGATAACGCCGGTGAAAAGCTGGGTAAAGCCCTGCAGCAGGCCATCGCCCACCTGATCGACGTCGTTAACCACGCGGCTCATGAGGTCGCCGTGGGCATGGCTGTCGATAAAGCTGAGCGGCATGCGGCTGAGCTTGTCGCTCGCCTCCACGCGCATGTCGCGCACCGTCTCGTAGGACAGGCGGTTGACGCAGTAGCCCTGCAGCCACTGGAAAGCCGCAGCACCTACGACGACAATCGCGAGCTTGGTGACAAGCGGCAGCAGCGCGTCGAAGTCCACCTGCCCGGCGGCGACGATCAGGTCGATGCCCTCGCCGACGAGGATGGGCGTGTAGAGCTGCAAGATCACCGAAGCGGCGGCACTCACAAACGACGCTACAAACGAAATGCGGTGCGGACGAACATAGCCCAGCAGGCGGCGAGTTACCGCGCCCACGGGATAGCGCTCGGGATCGCCGGGCTGACGCGGGCCGTCACCCAAGTCACTGAGGTTATCGTTGCCGGACACGTTGGCCGTCATCGTGGCGACCGAACCGGAGGAAGTGTAGGGATTCATTTAGCAGCCCTCCTTTGCGCAGACGAATGCGGGGGCGGTCGGGGCGCCTGGGACGGGCGCGGGGCTTGGAGCGGGCGTGGGCGCCGTACTCCCCTGCTGACCCTCGAGCTCCTCGCGGCGAAGCTGCGACTGGCAAATCTCGCGGTAGAGCTGGCAGCTTGCATACAGCTCATCGTGCGTGCCCAAGCCCGCGACCGAGCCGTGGTCGAGTACGCAAATCACGTCGGCGTCGCGCACGGTCGAGACGCGCTGGCTCACGATGATGGTCGTCAGCGGCAGCCCGCCCTCGGCGGCACCGCACACGCTTCGTTCACGAATGGCACGGCGAAGCGCTGCGTCGGTCTTAAAGTCGAGCGCCGAGGCGGAGTCATCCATAATCAGAACCTGCGGAGAGCCCACCAGGGCACGTGCGATGGTCAGGCGCTGGCGCTGGCCACCGCTAAAGTTCTTGCCGCCCGCCTCGACCGGGGCATCTAAGCCCTGCGGCTTGTTGCGCACAAACTCGCTGGCCTGCGCCATATCGAGCGCCGCCCACAGCTCCTCGTCGGTTGCCGCCTCGTCGCGCCAGGTCAGGTTGCTGCGGATAGTGCCGCTCACCAGCGACGCGCGCTGCGGAACGGTCGCGACCACACGGCGCAGCTGGTCGAGCGGCCAGGTGCGCACGTCGGCACCCATCACGCTCACGCTGCCGGTGCTCGCATCGTACAGGCGTGGGATAAGCGAGACGAGTGTGGACTTGCCGCTGCCCGTGCCGCCGATAATGCCGAGCGTTTTGCCCGCCGGCAGCTCCAGGGTCACATCGTTGACGGCGTTGGCAGCGCCCGCGCCAAACGAAAAGCTCGCATGGTCAAAGCTCAGTGCGGGAACCGGAACAGCGCCACCCGCCAGTTCGCTCGGCTTGGGCAGCGCGACCGGCTGGTTGCCCTCGTCGGTGATACTCGGCTCACAATTGAGCACCTCGTTGATACGCGAAGCGCTCGCGCTCGCCTTGGTAAAGACCACGACCAGGTTGGCGACGTACACGATGGAGGTGAGCGTCTGCGTCATGTAGTTGACGAACGCCATAACCTGGCCCTGCGTAAGCTCGCCCACGTTGACCTGGATGCCGCCCACCCACAGGATGGCGCACACGCCCAGGTTCATCATCAAAAACGTGACGGGGTTAAGGATCGACGAGAGCTTGCCCACCGCGATGGCAACATGCGCCTGCTCATCGGCGGCTAGGGCAAAGCGCTCGCGCTCGTGATCCTCGCGTACAAAGGCGCGGACCACGCGGGCGCCCGAAAGTCCCTCGCGGCAAATGAGTGCGATGCGGTCGAGCTTTGCCTGCAGCTGCTTGTAGTACGGAATGCAGCGAGCCATGACAAACCAAAACACCAAGCCGATGGCGGGCGTGCAAATCAAAAAGATGATGCCGAGCTTAAGGTCGATGGCAAGGGCCGCGCACATAGAGCCCACCGCCAAAAAGGGCCAGCGAATGAGCATGCGCACGCCCAGCGCCACGGCAAGCTGCACCTGGTTGACATCGTTGGTGATGCGCGTGATGAGCGACGGCGTGCCAAAGCGATCGAGCTCAGCATAGCTCAGCTTATTGATGTGCTGGTAGAGTGCGCCGCGGATGTCGGTGCCCATGCCCTGCGAGGTGAGCGCCGCCATCTTTTGGCAGACGAGCGTAAACGAGATGCCGATCACAGCCATGGCGGCGAGCACCATACCGTAGTGGACGACGGCGTTGACATCGCGTGCGCCAATACCCTTATCGATCATCTGGGCAATCACGAGCGGTGTAAGTAGGTCAAAAATCACTTCGATCAACTTACACGCAGGGCCAATCACCATATACCGGCGAAACTTACCACCAAAACGCCTGAGCAGCTCAATCATAGAAGGCGCTCCCTATCATCATCTCTCTTCAATCTGATTCATGATAGTACGGCGCGCCCTGGAGATGCGTAAGCAACTCGTTACAGATGTAAGGGCGACGGTCACTAGCGCCCAAGGCATGTAGCAGCCGATGTTTTGGCAACGCCAGCGAGCGCCGCAAGACACGGGATTCAATTCTTCAGATAAATGCGCCCTCTACGGGTGATTTTTGGACGAAGTGGTCCCGGTGCCGGCGGGCTGTTTGGTAGTCGAGCGATCCCGCAGGCAAAGCCGAGGACCAGCGAGACACCAAACAGCCCGCCGGCACCGGGACCGCATCGCGGCACCAAAAAGCGCCCGTGCGCTCGATGGATTCGGATGCCCGACAGAGGCTCCTTATGGCTGCTTCCTTCCGGACCTGACCAGATTCGGAACATGTCGTCATCCGAACCCATCGAACGCGCTTGGCGCTCGGTATATCTTACCCGCTCCCGCCCGATGGGGCAAGGTAGCTAATTTGGGACGGGGCCAAAAAGACTACTTTTGAGTTGCCTGGATAAACTCAAATACGGCCGAGGTCGTAGGCTCGAGCGGCTGCCTCGCCGGCACAGATGAGGTTGGTTGTGGCTTCCTGGGGGTCGAGCGCTTGGTCAAGGGGCATGGGCCTGCGGCAAACCGGCAGAACCAAGTCGATACCCTGTCCATACACCGCATCCAGGTTGTCGGCACGACCGCCCACGACGGCGACCACCGGCTTGCTATATCGCTTCGCACGACGGGCCACGCCCACCGGCGCCTTACCGGCGGCGGATTGCTCGTCCATATTGCCCTCGCCCGTTATGACCAGGTCGGCATCGCGAACGCACTCGTCAAACCCAATCAAATCGAGCATCGTCTCCACGCCCGAGCGCAACTCCGCACCGAGCGCCAGCAGCGCGGCACCCAAGCCGCCGGCGGCACCGGCACCGGGCACACCAAGCACCGAGCCAAATGACCGTGCACCCTCGGGCGCGCGCAGAAGCTTCTGGGCTCGCATCTCGAAAATCGCCGCATCGAGCAGACGACCGTAACCGACCATCCATCCGTCGTATTTGCCCAGGGCCTCGGCATCCCCCGTCGGCAGGCCTTTCTGCCCGCCAAACACCGTCAGAGCGCCTCGGCGCCCCACGAGCGGATTCTCAACATCGGAAAGCACCACGATACGCACGCCATTCAGCACCCGAAGCGCTGGCGCCAAATCGATACTCACCACGTGTTCGAGACCCGCAAGACCGGGGGCGATATTGCAGCCACACTCATCGACAAGATTCGCGCCCAGCGCCTGCAGCATGCCGGCGCCACCGTCGTTGGTGGCACTGCCGCCCAAACCAATATAGATAGTCTTTGCCCCAGCACGGACCGCGCGAAGCATGAGCTCGCCCACGCCATAGGTCGAAGCCGCAAGCGCCGCCGATTCCGTGCAGGGCGAATACCCAATACCCGCCGCCTCGGCCATCTCAACTACAGCCGACTCGTGCTCACCGTCCACCAGCATCCGTGCAGACACGCGGTCGCCCAAGGGCCCTGCAACCTCGCAGGTCAAAAGCTCGCCGCCGCGCGCGGCGACGGCATCGAGCGTTCCCTCGCCACCATCTGCCAGCGGCAAAGCGCTCAGCTCGGCATCGGGCCACACCTGGCACACGCCTTCGGCAACGGCCGCCTCCGCCCGTGCACTCGAAACGCTGCCCTTAAAGGAGTCGATCGCCAGCAGCACACGGCGGGGCCGGCGGCACGCGGCACCAAAATCGACCGCCTCAACGGCAATATCTTCGGCACACGTGAGTGCCTTGGCATGAGCGACATGCGCCTCAAGATCGGCCCCACAACCGCAGACAGCACCATCGGTGTCACGCAGCCCACTAAAATAGCCGCTCAACACCTCACGGCACTCGTCTGCCAGCACGCCGGCGGTCACATTAAACCGATGGTTCAGGCGCGAATCGGCATTGAGGTCATACAGCGAACCCACCGCGCCCGCCTTGGCATCGGCCGCACCATACACGCAACGCCCCACGCGCGCGTTAACCATAAGCCCCGCACACATGCAGCAGGGTTCGAGCGTCACGTAGACCGTACAATCGGAAAGGCGCCAACGCCCAAGCGTCTGAGCGGCGGCGCACAGGGCCAAAAACTCGGCATGTGCCGAAGGGTCCTGGTCGAGCTCACGGCGATTATGCGCCCTCGCGACAATCTCGCCCGCACGCACCACCACAGCACCAATCGGCACCTCGCCCACTGTCGCAGCGGCGCGCGCCTCCGCCAGCGCCTCGCGCATGAACTTCTCGTCGATTTCGGTGATCGTCATCGTTCGCCTTCCCTGTTGCAAATTCAAAACGATGCTATCATTACGACTCACGGAGAGATGGCAGAGCGGTTGAATGCGGCGGTCTTGAAAACCGTTGAGCGCGAGAGCGTTCCGGGGGTTCGAATCCCCCTCTCTCCGCCACCTTAGTGATTCACCGGCGTCATGGTGCGCTCAAACAGCGCATCGACCACGTCGGCCATCTCGGGTCGACGCTCAAGATCGTGGCCCGATTCCCACCAATTTGTGAACACTCGAATAATGCCACCGGCGATAAATTCCGATGTCGTCTCGAGCGAAACGGGCGCCAGGGCGTCTTCGGCAAGCGAACTCATCACGCGCTCACGGATGGAATGCGCGATGCGGTCGCAAATCATGCCGGTCAGCATGCCCGACATGCTGCTCGCCAAAAGGTTATCCATGAGCTGCTCATGCGCCAGTACCATATTCATGGCATCGTCAAAGACCTCATGGCGAAGCGCCCGTACATCCACAAGCGGCTCCGCGTCCGCTGCGTCGGTCTGGTTTTGCGGCAAGCCCGTCATAAGCTCATCGATATAGAAGGCAAAATAATCGTTTTTATCGCGAAAATGCTTATAGAACGTCGTGCGGCGAATCAGGGCCCGGTCGCAAAGCATGGCAACCGTCAAATCCTCAAACCGATGCTCTTCCAAAAGCTCGGTAAAGGCGTCGAACAGGGCACGATAGGTTTTCTTGATGCGAAGGTCCATCCGTATCGCCATCCTCAAGGCGTAGACAGCATTCCGTAATTTGTCGCATATCTTACACCTGTACCAACCGTTCGATATTGGCGCCCCCTCCCTGGTTGAAACAAAACGCTTACCGGAAAGTTCGGCACCGCCAAAGGTTGCGGGTATACTAGACACGTTATACCAACAACGGCCGGCGCAAAACGCCGCTGCCATTCGAAACGGAGACATCATGCTTCCCCCCGTCATCATCGGTATCGTTGTTGTCGTTGTGATCGTCTGCGCCATCGCTGGCATCTACAACAACATGGTTACCAAGCGCAATCGCATCGATAACGCCTGGCAGAACATCGACACGCAGCTGCAGCGCCGCAACGACCTGATCCCCAACCTGGTCGAGACCGTCAAGGGCTACGCCAAGCACGAGCAGGACACGCTCGCCGCCGTGATCAACGCGCGCAACACCGCCGTAAGCGCCACCACCCCCGAGGCCAAAATGGAAGCCGACAACGTGCTGACCGGTGCACTGCGCCAGCTCTTTGCCGTGGCCGAGGCCTACCCCGACCTTAAGGCGAACACCAACTTTATGCAGCTCCAGGCTACGCTCGAGGACACCGAGAACAAGGTGAGCTACGCGCGCCAGAGCTACAACGACTGCGTGCTCAGCTACAACAACGCCATCCAGACGTTCCCGGCCGTTATCTTTGCCGGCATCTTCCAGTTTAAGGAGCGCCAGGGCTTCGAGGCCGCCGAAGCTGCCCGCCAGGCACCGACCGTCAAGTTCTAACAGATCCGCAGCGTATCCTTAATCGGGTATATGCATAAACCGTCCCGTCGAATGCATACTTCGGCGGGACGGTTGCTTTTTGCCCACAGGTACCCCAGAGGGCGGCGTGCAAATTTTGGAGTTTTCAGCATCCTGGAGCCCAAAGGAACAGGAATGGGCCCACAAAACCGCGTTGAAAACCCTGATTCTGAGCCCTCAGCACCTCAGGGATCACTCATTTTCTACAGGATGCGGCTCACGGCGCCTGACTTTCGCCCAAAATCCCGTATGCATGCGCACCCGGCTGCTGAAAACTCCCAAAAATGTACGCCCCGTCCCACCCCAGGCGAGCGGCAACCGGAAAACCGCGCACGCACCTCTTCCTGGCGCGCGGTTTTCCTACAGAACTGCGCGGGGTCACTAGGGCCAAGCTCCTTATGGAGCCCACACCCAGGCGCACTCCGCAGGACGAAAGAACCCCCGCCGCACGT